>NZ_JBMDIJ010000050.1:0-46962 GCF_057808595.1 Pseudomonas sp. FG98
CACTACTGCAATCGCTGGCAAGCCAGCTCCCACAAGGGCGGTGTAGGACCTGCCATATCCACCCCCTCCCAAGGAACCCCCCATGCGCTACGACCTGACCAGCCTCGACCTGTTCATCACCGTTGCCCAGGAACGCAACCTGACCCGCGCGGCGCGGATCAAGCATCTGGCGGTGTCGGCCATCAGCAAGCGCATCAGCGAACTGGAGGCGCAGATCGGTTCACCCCTGCTGATCCGCAACGCCCGTGGTGTCGAGTTGACCCCGGCGGGGCAGTCGCTGCTGTTCCATGCCCGCCAGCTCAAGCAGACCCTGGCCCAGCTGGACATCGAACTGGGCGAGTACGCCAGCGGGGTGAAGGGGCATATCCGCATCCACGCCATCACCTCGGCGCTGTCGCAGTTCCTGCCCCAGGACGTGGCCGATTTCGCCGCGCTGTATCCGCAGATCAAGTTCGACATCGAAGAGCGGGTCGGCTCGGCGGTGGTCCGGGCGGTGGCCGATGGCCGTGCCGACCTCGGCATCATCGCCGCGCAGACCGCCGCCCAGGGCCTCGAAACCCTGCCGTACCGGCATGACCAGCTGACCCTGGTAGTCCCCGCCGGCCACGCCCTGGCCCAGCGCCGCTCGGTGCAGTTCCGCGATGCCCTGGAACACGAATTCGTCGGCCCGCACCTGGAAAGCTCGGTGCACAGCCTGCTCACCCAGGAGGCCGAAAAGCTTGGCCTCGACCTGCGCCTGCGCATCCGCATCAGCAGCTTCGACTGCATGTGCCGCCTGGTCGCCGCCGGCCTCGGCGTGGCGGTGCTGCCGCGCAGCGTGGTCAGCCAGTACCAGCGCAGCCACGGCGTGAAGGCGGTGCCCCTGGCCGAAGACTGGGCGCAACGCTCGCTGTTGCTGGTGTTCCGTAAATACGAGGCGGCCTCGGCGACCCTGCGTACCTTCATCGATCACCTCAAACTCGACGAAAGTTGACCCTTGCGAGCGTTCTCCATCGGAGAACGCTGCCATGGCGATAGATCAATTTTCATCCCGCCTGCCTGCTCCTAGTATCGGCCCCATCAACGGTGTCCCGGCCTTGCCCGGCCCGTGAACATCATAAAAAGCCGAGCGATGAGCAGCATGACCGAGACAGCCCGCGACCTTCTTTCCACCCTGGTGATCGACCAGCAGAGCTTTGCCTACGTCGACCTGCACAAACTGCTGGGCGCAGAGGCTCTGGCGCGCTTGCCGTATTCGATCCGCATCCTTCTGGAAAACGTCGCGCGCTGCTCGCCGCAGGCGCTGCCATCGGTGCTGCTGCGGGCCATCGGCGAGGGCCCGGTCTGCGAGGTGCCGTTCCAGCCCAACCGCCTGATGTTCCATGACACCACCTGCCTGCCGGCCCTGGCCGACTTCGCCGGGATGCGCGATGTGGTGGCCGAGCTGGGCGGCGATCCGCAGGCGATGAACCCGCTGATCCCGGCAGTGCTGACCATCGACCACTCGGTGATCGTCGAGCGCTATGCCGAGGCCGACGCGGTTGAGGCCAACCTGGATATCGACTTCCGCCGCAACAGCGAGCGCTACCGCTTCATCAAGTGGGCGCAGAAGAGCCTGGACAACTTCGGGGTGATTCCGCCGGGTACCGGGATCATCCACCAGATGAACATGGAGGCCCTGGCCAAGGTGGTCTGGGAAAGCCGCACGGAAGACGGCCGGCGCCTGCTGCACCCGGACGATATGGTCGCCACCGACAGCCACACGCCGATGATCAATGCCATCGGCGTGCTCGGCTGGGGTGTCGGCGGCCTGGAAGGGCAGGCGGCGATGGTCGGCGAGCCGGTGCCGATCAGCTTCCCCGAGGTCATCGGTATTCGCCTGAGCAATGCCCTGCGTCCGGGTGTGACTGCCACCGACCTTGCCTTGCATGTGGCCGAGATCCTGCGTCAGCGTTCGGTGGTCGGCAAGTTCGTCGAGTTCACCGGGCCGGGGCTTTCGACCCTGGGCTGGGCGGCCCGCGGCACGGTGTCGAACATGGCGCCGGAGTATGGCGCCACCGTGGTGTTCTTCCCGTTCGACGATCAGACCCTGGATTACCTCAAGCTCAGCGGCCGTTCGCCGGAGTTGTGCCGCCAGGTCGCCGCCTATATGACCGCCCAGCCTCTGTGGCGCCGGGACGACCTGCCACAGCCGCAGTTCGACGAACTGATCGAGCTGGATCTGGCGGATATCGAGCCGAGCGTCGCCGGCCCGCACCAGCCACACCAGCGCCAGTCGCTGTCGGCCGCCGGGGCCTCGTTCCGCAAGGAAGTACTGGGCGGTGACGGGCTGATCGCCGGTCCGGCCGCGACCGAGTTCTTCGAGCCGTCCTTTGGCCAGGCGATCAGCCATGGCGCCGTGGTGATGTCGGCGATCACCAGCTGCACCAACACCGCCAACCCCTCGCTGATGGTCCAGGCCGGCCTGCTGGCCCGGCGTGCCCGCGCACTGGGCCTGCAACGCAAGCCCTGGGTGAAGACCTCGCTGTCGCCGGGCTCGCAGGTGGTCGCCGACTACCTGGGCGAAGCCGGGCTGCTGGAGGACTTTTCCGCCCTCGGCTTCGACCTCGCCGGCTTCGGCTGCATGACCTGCATCGGCAACTCCGGCCAGCTCGAGCCCCATGTCGAAGCCTTCGCCGACCAGGGTCTGAAGGGCGTGGTGGTGTTGTCCGGCAACCGTAATTTCGAGGGCCGGGTCAACCCGAAGGTGCCCGCCGGCTACCTGGCGTCGCCAGCCTTGTGCGTGGCCTACGCCATCGCCGGCCGCATCGATATCGACCTGGACCGAGATGTCCTGGGGCACGATGGCGAAGGCCGTCCGTTGTACCTGCGCGACCTGATGCCGAGCGATGCCGAGGTGGCCGAACAGGTGGCCAGGGTGCTCAAGCCGGAGTTCTTCCGCCAGCGCCTGGCCACGGTCTGGGACGGCACCCATCACTGGCAGGCGCTGTCCGCCGAGGGCAGCGTGCAGTTCCCGTGGAGCCCGCAGTCCACCTACCTGCGCCGCCCGCAGTACCTCGCCGATATCCAGGCCGAGGCGCGCGACAGCCTGGCCATCGCTGGTGCCCGGGCCTTGATGGTGCTGGGCGACAACGTCACCACCGACCATATCTCCCCGGCCGGGGCGATTCCTGCCGCCAGCCTGGCCGGGCAATGGCTGCTGGAGCGTGGCGAGGACCCGCAGGACCTCAACCAGTACTCGACCCGGCGCAGCAACCACGAAGTCATGTTGCGCGGTGCCTTCACCAACAAATCGGTGCGCAACCGCCTGCTGGTCGAACAGCCGGGGCAGGGCGCCTGGGCGCGCACCGCCGACGGCGGCGCGGTATTGCCGCTGTACGAAGCGGCCAAGAGCTACGCCGGCACGCCGCTGGTGGTGTTCGCCGGGATCAACTACGGCGCCGGCTCCAGCCGCGACTGGGCGGCCAAGGCCCAGGCCCTGCTCGGGGTCAAGGCGGTGGTGGCGCGCAGTGTCGAGCGCATCCACCGCAGCAACCTGATCGGCATGGGCGTGTTGCCCATGCAGTTCAGGGACGGGCAGGGAGTGGAGGACCTGAAGCTGGACGGCAGCGAGCGGTTGGACTTTGTCGGCCTCGATGACCTGCGGGTGGGCGACAACCCGGTGCTGCTGGTGATTCGCCGGGCCACTGGCGAGCGTGCAGAGGTGGAGCTCGGGGTGCGTATCGATTCGCAGCAGGAAATCAGCTACCTGCGCCATGGCGGGGTGCTGCCCTATGTGGTGCGCAAGGTCGTGGCCAGGACCAAGGTCTAGCGTCGCCTGTAATCGCCGGCAACGCCGGCTCCCACAAGGTTCAGGTTCCCCCCGAAACCTGTGGGAGCCGGCATTGCCGGCGATGAGGCCCTGAAGAACAACAAAGATTCCGGAGTATTTCCATGTTTGCCTATGTCGGCTCCCGCACCACCCGTGAACGCAACGCCCGTGGCGACGGCCTCAGCGTCTTCGCCCTCGACCAGGAGCAGGGCCGCCTGGAACTCGTGCAAGTGGTCGAGGATCTGGTCAACCCGTCCTTCCTCGTCCTCAATCGCGCCGGTGACCGCCTCTACACCGTCCATGGCGACCGCAGCGAAGTCAGCGCCTTCAGTGTCGACCGGGCCAGCGGCCGTCTGACCTTCCTCAACCGCCAGAGCTGCGAGGGCAAGAACCCGGTGCACCTGGCCCTGGACCCGAGCGAGCGCTACCTGGTGGTGTCCAACCACCTCAGCGGCACCCTGGCGGTGCTCGCCGTCGAGGCCGATGGCGCGCTGGGCGGGCTGGTGCAGTTGCTGGCACTGTTCGGCCCGACCGGCCCGCACCGGGTCGAGCAACCGTTCGCCAAACCGCATTACAACCTGTTCGACCCCAGCGGCCGCTTCGTCCTGGTGCCGGACAAGGGCCTGGACCGGATCTTCGTGTTCCATTTCGAGGGCGGGCGGCTGATCCCCACCGAGCAGGCCTTCGTCGTCACCCGCGAAGGCGCCGGGCCCCGGCATGTCGCGGTGCATCCGCAGGCGCCACTGGTGTTCGCCATCAACGAACTGGATTCCAGCGTCACCAGCTACCGCTTCGATCCGGCCAGCGGCGCCTTGACCCCGTTGCAGGTACTGCCGTCGCTACCGTCGAGCTACACCGGCAACAGTCGCGCGGCGGGCATCGAGGTGAGCGCCGACGGGCGTTTGCTCTACGCCTCCAACCGCGGCAGCGACAGCATCGCGGTGTTTGCCATCGACGCCGTCAGCGGCCTGCTGAGCCCGGTGGCCTTCGCCCCGAGCCTGGGGCGCACGCCGCGCTTCTTCGCCCTGAGCCCCAACCAGCGTTTCCTCTTCGCCCTCAACGAAGACAGCGACTGCATCGTCTCCCTGGCCGTTGACGGCGAGAGCGGACAACTGCGCGACAGCGGTTTCTCGATCGCCACCGGTAGCCCGGTGTGCATGGTTTTTTCTGCCTGATCCACCCGGGTTTGCCCCGGTCACTATAAAAACGCACGAGACAGGCGCAAGCTTGCTCTCCAAGAGGTAGCCATGAACAACAACAAGACACTTGATGAACAGGCGATAGTCCGCAAGATCACCTGGCGGATCATCCCCTTCGTATTCCTGCTCTACATCGTCTCCTACCTGGACCGGGCCAACATCGGCTATGCCGCGCTGGAGATGAACAAGGAACTGGCCCTCACCAGCGAGGCCTTCGGCTTCATTTCCGGGATCTTCTTCATCGGCTACTTCCTCTTCGAAGTGCCGAGCAACGTGATGCTCAACAAATACGGAGCGCGGGTGTGGATCGCGCGGATCCTGGTGACCTGGGGCCTGATCGCCGCCGGTACCGCCTTCGCCCAGAGCGCCAACCAGCTTTACGTTCTGCGCTTCTTGCTCGGTGTGGCCGAGGCCGGGTTCTTCCCCGGGATCATCGTCTACCTGACCTACTGGTTCCGCTCAAAGGAACTGGCGACCACCGTGGCCCTGTTCACCGCAGCGATCCCGGTCAGCTACATCATCGGTGCGCCGCTTTCCACCTGGATCATGGACAACGTCAAGTGGTTCGACTGGAGCGGCTGGCGCTGGATGCTGTTCCTCGAAGGCATTCCGGCCGTGCTGCTGGGCATCGCTTGCTACTTCTTCCTCACCGACCGGCCGGAACAGGCCAAATGGCTGAAACCCGAGGAGAAGGAATGGCTGCTGGCCGAACTGGAGCGCGACCGCCAGAGCCGCAAGAACGTCAAGAGCCTGGGCGTCATGAAGACCATGACCAACCCCAAGGTGCTGTACCTGGCGTTCATCTACTTCGTCTACCAGTGCGGCAGCCTCGGCGTCGGTTACTGGATGCCGCAGATCATCAAGGGTTTCTCCAGCAGCCTGAGCCATACCGAGATCGGCCTGATCGCCATGCTGCCGTACATCGTCGCCACCGTGGCCATGGTCCTGTGGTCGCGCAGTTCCGACCGGCGCAACGAACGCAAGCTGCACTCGGCGGTGCCGCTGCTGGTGGCGGCGCTGGGCCTGGTGGGGGCGGGCATGCTGGGCAGCCCGGTGCTGTCGATGGCGATGATCTGTGTCGCGCTGTCCGGGTTGTACAGCTTCAAGTCGCCGTTCTGGGCGCTGCCGACGCTGTTCCTCGACCGCACCACCGCGGCGGTGTCCATCGCCGTGATCAACTCCATCGGCAACCTTGGCGGCTTTGTCGGGCCGTCGATGATCGGCGTGGTCAAGGGCAGCAGCCAGAGCGCGGCGACCGGGTTGCTGTTCCTCAGTGGCTTGCTGGCCATTGCCTTCCTGATGACTGCCTTGATGAGGGTCAGCAATAGGGAGCCGAGTCAGCCTGTGGCGGCTTCGGCGCACTGACGATCGCTATCGCTGGCAACGCCAGCTCCCACAGGGTTCTGTATCGACGCGGACATTGTGGGAGCCGGCGTTGCCGGCGATGAGGCCCTCAATTCCAACACTTTCCTCCTTGCCAAGCTCCAATCCAAAGGGGCCCGGCACCCCCATACCTATAAAAAAGCGGACCCACCGATGCACAACAACATGATGCCGAGCGCGAAAAATTAGCGTTCGATATTGAGATAAATCGAGTCCGGTTTATTTGCGCCCTTTGCAACAGAATTTGAAAAAGAACCGTTGCAAAGGGCTCGACTCAGCAAAACCTCCTATCAGTTGTCGCGCAAAAGCTCCTTTTTCAGATTGACTCTTGCAGCTTCGATGTCGTCCGGGTCAATGGTGATAGTGATGGTCGTGTTGAATCCGTTGCCAGACTCCCTCATGGCTGCGAGCAGCGTAACGAGCGCAGGCCGGATGCTCTCAATGGCAACATGATGCTCCAGCTCGGCAAGCGCGAAGCGGGCATGCTGCCAGTTCTTCTTGGCTTTTACGATTGCGTCCTGAAGAGCGTTAACCTGTTCAGCGCATTGCTGCTTACGTGTTTCAGCAGCCGCTAGCGTTGCGCGCTTACCACCGATACTGGCCTGCAAGTCGGTTATTGCCTGAGGTAATGCCGATTCAGCATCCCCCGCCAATCGGGCTTCTAGCTGGTGGGCTGCATGCTGGGTCAACTCTCCCTGTAGGAATGCCTCTTCCCGGTTGATTTCAGCCGTCAACTCGCTACAGACGGTGCCAACTCGATATTGTTGAGTCTTGGCAGCCGCAAGTTGAGATTCAGAACTCAGAAAGGTCTCTCGGTGCTTTTGCACTTGGCTTTCAGCGAACAGTGGCCGCTCAATATTACGCAGACTAGCCCGCGCCGATCCGAGGCCGTCCTTAACGTTATTGCATCGATCCTCCAGCACCTGTAATTCTCGTTCAAGAGTCACCGTTGCCTGAGTACGCCGACCATCTGGGTTACGGGAGGCACGAATCTTTGCGGTTACTTCCTCTTTTGCAGGCTCCAGCTCGCTGACTTTTTTCTCTTTTTCCTCAATTTCCAACAGTAGCTTGCCACGTTGAGTTTTGAGGTTTTCGATATAGGTCGACTCGTTCACTTTGGGTTCCACATTCATATTCCTATCAAGGCGAAAGGTCGTGCGCCTGAGGTATTAGGCGGCCTCTCGTAATTTGCGTCTAGGGAAACTACCTGGCGCTTGCAGGCCTGCCCATAAGGCCAGCATTGACGGGCGTCGCTCCAGCCATGGTCATGTGCTTACCAGCCTTGAAAATCTGGAAAATCTTCAAGTCAGACTGCATCGCCGTTGCCCCCTTCGCGTTTCCAGCGCTCTTGACTACGCGTTTTCGCTTCTCCGGCTTGAGCTTCACGGGCTGCACGCCGTGCATTCCTGACTTGTCTGAGGATGTTGTAAATCCAAGCAAGGCTGAAGCCATAAGCTGAAGCCAAGTCTGCAGCACTCATTTCGTTGGTATCGAACCGGGAAAAAATCTCCTCATGAAGAGAGTTTTTTTCAAGGCGCTCTTCGCGACTAAAGTACAGTTGTTGCCCACCATAGTGATGCTGCATTTCCCCCATCGCCTCAATGGCAATTTTGTCAGCCTGATCCTCTCCGAGACCATGTTTGCGTAGTAGGTTTCCAATTACCGCTGCCATGCTCGCGGATAGCTCAGATCCACCGACTGACCTTCTCCGTGACTTAAACTCTTCCGGCCGCATTCATCACCCCTTATAAACTCAGATTAAAGATTACGAGTTGATAATTGCCGGGTCAGAGAGGAATCTATTTTAATCGGGTTTAAAGAATGAAAAAGCGCCCGGATTCGGGCGCTTGAGGGGAATGCGAGAGTCAGCGTTGAAGTGCTACTGCCTGCATCTCAGCACAGTCTTTTATCAGGCTTTCATGTGCACGAATGGAACCGTACAAAGCGTCAAACAAGCCACTAGCATCGCTGAGCAGAAGATGCGCTGCCCGACTGATAGCGGGCAAGGAACGATCATCGCCGCATGAGCTGAGCTGCGCGAATACCTCCATCATGTCACGTGCGCTCTCCAAGCGGTGGGTGGCGGCTTCGAACAGCTCCGATGGACTCGCGTCCACGCTGAGATACAACACGTCTTCCACGTTGCCTTGCGAGTCCCTAGGCAGTGCTTTGAAGTTAGCCATGCTGCACCTCCATCACCTTGCCGGATTGTGGGAAGGCCACTACAGGTGCCTTGGGGCGGCTGTCGTCAGGTACCACGAACTCAGCGATGGCACAGCTGGCCAGCTTGGCGTAGAGCATCCCCGAGGGTGGTGTGCGCGCTAGTTCACACAAGCGCATTGCGCCCTCCAGGTCGAACACTTGCACAGTACGGCGTCCACAGGGCTCGGGCTTAACCAAGTCAATCGTCACCGAGCGCCAGTGCAGCTCAGCACGGTTCTGGACATACAACTCTCCGATGGCCGCCAGCGGGTCGGCATAACCCAGCAGGCTACCCAACTCCCGATCCATCACGAACGGACGCTCCCCAAACTCACGCACCAGGACGTAGCTGGGATCGCGTACGGCGGTGCTCACGGTGGCTACGGCGAAGGGATAGCGGAACGGCAAAATTACAGCGCTCATAGCTGCACCTCCACAACCCTAATGAGTTTCGCCAACTTGCGGTCGATGCTGCGCAGCAGATTGAGAGTGTCGTCTTCAGCGGCAGGCAGATCGGCAATGGTCGCAGCCAATCGCTCCGCCAGCATGTCCAGGGCCGCGGAGGACGGAACACGCATCCGGGTTACCGGGAACTGGATTACCTGGGCGCTCATACGGCACCCCCTTGCAGCCAATAGCGGTGATACAACTCGTACCGGGCATCGTTCAGGCCTGGGCAGTGGCGACGGCTCAACAAGTCGGCTATTTCAGCTTCGATGATATGCGTCAGATCTTCCACTTCCTGCTCTTGGCTGTAACGCAGCAGCGTTTTAAGTAGATCGCGACAGTAGAATTTTTTGAGTACACCGATAGCGACTGGAGGCGTATTGTCCGGCGCTTTGAAGGCCAACACGTTCGCCGCAATTGGTACTGGGTCGGTCACAGTGTCAGCCTTCGCTTGCATACCACCAGCGTCCAACCAGCGAAGCAGGTGGAACGCACCAGGACGCTTGCTGTACTCGCAGAGGTAGCGCACACCAGCTTCATCGAATAGGCGTACGGCATGGCCCTTACCGTCGATCCGAGCCTTGGCGCTGTGCGGTTTGAGAGCGAGCCTATGACGACTGAAGACAGCCGTGATGCTACCCGTAGCGCGGTACTCCAACACGTTGGCCAGATCTTCGCCAGATAACCATACCCGGCCATCGAAGCCCAGCACCCGGAGGTCGATGCCGTAGGCCACGGATGTGAACAGCATCTGCGCGGCCTTCATTGGTCACCCCCTTTCAATTCCAGGGCACGAGCGAGGCTAATGTGATGTTGGTAGCGCTTGAGACGGGTGGAAAGACTGGAGTCAGCATGCAAAGCAGCGATAGCGCAGGCACGATGGTAGGCCGCTCGGGCCTTGGCCGGATTGAGGGTAAGAATTCGACGCAGGGTCATGGTGGTAGTCCTGATCTTAGGTTTAAACCCCACTCGCCCTGACGCCAATCAGGGTGAGCGGAACCGTGCAGGTTGGCGTACCGGGATCAGGTTCCGGCGCTGCTTGCGCAGCCCCACACGGCCCGCCCATAACGGACTTGCCATGCTGCGGACACAAAAAAACCGCGCTAAAGGCGGTGTGTCCGCCTGATCATTCGGGACGCCAATCCCGGCCACGGGATTTACCGTGACGAACAAAAGCTTAGCACTGGCAGCGAAGTGCGGCAACACCTGCGATGCGTCGCAGATTTCGGCAGCTTGGAACAACCTGCCGGGGCGAGCATTGCTGCTTTCCAAGCGACGGGGAGTTTTGGAAGGACTTCTCCGCTGGGCTGTTGAGGCATGTCCAAAACCGCGACGGTCGCGGTCACGCCCAAGACCGTCTTGGGCGATAGAAGCCTTAACAGTTACGGAAAATGCCGAACCGTTCGGTACGGGCCTGCTCTGTAGCCCTTATAACTACTGGCTTCAAGTCGGGAAATGCCGAACCGTTCGGCAAAATGCACTCGTAACGGTTACGGAAAAACTGGTCATATGCACCCAAGACGGTCTTGGGCGTGACCGCGACCGTCGCGGTTTTGGACATGCCTCAACAGCCCAGCAGTGAAGACGGTCTTCAGGTGTACTGTATGGCGGAACTGGAAAAAGTCCTGACCGTCAGGAGTTTTTCCTATGTCCTCACGCTATGTATACGGTCTGTAGGCCACGAATTTACTGGTCTGTGGCTCCCTAGCCTATCCGTGGCCGTCACGGAAAACTCCTGACAGGTCAGGAGTTTTCCGCGTAAGTGACTGAAGACTGTCTTCAGTGGGATGACAGACTAGGCCGGGGGCTGTTAGCGACAAAAATCTTCCGCGATGCATCACGGTTATCGGCAACGGTTACCAGCTCCCCACTCCGCACGGTGCGGAGTTCTCAGAAATGGTTGTAGTCACCGCAACCCCGCATGGTTGCAGCGGTATAGGGTTTTAAACCTCGAAACTGCTTCTAGTTTTTCCGCACCGGTGCGGAGTTTTTCGGTCTCGGGGACAGGCCCCGTTTTCCGTGACCGTCACGGCTTTTCCGGTAACCGTTATCACCTGAAGGAAGCGATAGGCTGCATATCTACTGGGTTTGGCACATAGATTGACTGGCAACCGTTACCAGTTTTCCGTGACGGTCACGGAAATCCCAAACCGTTTGGCGCATTTTTTCCGGCACCGTGCCGGAAAAAAACCGCGAACCGTTCGCGGTTTTTGGTGACCGTCACCGGTTCATAATTTCATGTGGCCCAGTAAAGCCAGGGTTTCCCAACAAGGTCAGCCGGTGACCGTCACCACTTTTTCGCGAACGGTTCGCAGTTTTTCCGTCACCGTGACTGAAAACTCCAAACCGTTTGGCATCAAAGCTGCCAGCGACCGCCGATTATCAGACCCCGGAAAGTAGAAAACCCCAAACGGTTTGGGGTTCTCTGGTCGCGTATCGGTCGGTTTGTCAGGATTTAAAGCGTTCCATAACTCCGCCGCCTCCGGTCATGCTCAACCTTTTCCAGCATCTGGCGGAACTCGTCGAAGCTCATTCGTCCCGCCCTCGCGACCTGATCCTGGACGTTGCCAGAGCCACCGTTGATGGTGAAGTTCTGGGTGAGATGGACGGTGATCCCACCGCCGCTCGCTAGGGCTCCTCCAGGGCCGCTAGACGAGGGCAATGTGCTCATGGCAGAGACAGCCTGGGAGGCAGCCGAACGAGCCTCAGGGGCGGTTGTAGCAGCCATCGCAGGAGATGCCATCGTAACCGCCGTAGCAGCTGCCATGCCCAAGGCGGCCATGCGGACTTTATCGGCCTGCGCCGTGATACCAATCGCGGCCCCCTCGCTGATGTTCGCCCCATACCCCATGAAAACCCGGCTTGGCGACTGGATACCCAGCGTTTCGGTGAACCAGCTTTTTACTGAGGTGCCGATCCCTACAACGCTGTCCTTGGCAGATCCCAGCGTGTTCTTGATGCCGCTGACCAAACCGCTGATGAGCATGCCGCCGAACTCAGTGAACTTGGTCGGAAGCTCTACACCGAAGTAGCTCATTACTCCGGCAAACGCTCGGTAGAACAACCCCAGCGGGGAGAAGTTTGCGATCAACGCCGCAATGCTGCCCAAACCACCGCTGAACGCCCTGGGAATCTCGCCTATGCCCTCAAGCACCCATCGTAGCGGGGCCATCAGCGCTGACAAGGCGGTGCCCACCACGCGCCCGAATGCTGCTCCCGCTGTGCCCACGTCGCCCAGGGCTTCCCCTGACATTTGCACGGGTGTCAGCAGATCGCGGAACCATTGAACAACCGGCCCGAGCAGCCCAGCCAGCGACGAAAACAGGGGCTGCAAGGGCGCAAAGGCGGTGGATATCGCCTGACCTAACGGCCTCAGACCATCGAGCAGCCCGCTCCAGAAGCCGCCAACCCACGCCTTGATCGGCTCCCAGTACTTGTAGATCAGCAGGCCCGCCCCGGCCACTGCGGCCACGCCAGCAATCAGCCAACCTACTGGAGTGGCCGCCATCACACTGCTCAGCAGCGCCATACCACCAGAGAGAGCCGGTAATGCCCCAGTAAGGTTGGTCACCCCTGAGACCAGGGGAGCCATACGAGTGGCGATGATTGAGGAATTGAGCACCGCCACCTTGCCCGAGGCCACAGACATCGCGATACCTACGGAATTGAGGGCCGATGCCCCAAGGCTGACGCCATATTTCAGAGCAATGAAGCTCAAGCGAAGGGCGGCTAAACCTGTCACCACCTTGAGCGAGGTGCTGATCAGCTCACCATTGCCTTTTGCCCAGGTCGCAAACGACGTGATGACGGGCCGGACACTGTTCACCAGTTCATTCAACGAAGGGAGAACGGCGGCTCCCATGTTGATTCCCAGCTCACTCATGCCATTCTTGAGCAGTTGTAGGTTATTCGCTGTCGTTGCTGCCCGCGCCTGGAACTCCTTTTCCATGGAGCCGTTGTAGTTGCTGGCATCGCTCACCACCTTGAGCGAACTCGCATAGGTGTCCATCGATCCCGCGAGGACAGCAATGTCGTCGGCATACTCAAGCCCAAACAGATCGACCAGGAGGCCCATTCGGTCTCCCTTGGGCACCTTGCCAACGACACGCAGAAAGCTCGATAGCGCGCCCTGCGCGTCTTTGCCGATGGCGGTTTTCAGGGAGTCGGCACTGATGTTTATGGACTCTAAGGCTTCCTTGAACTTGTCCGATTGCTTATCCGCCGTTTGCAGCTTGATCAGCATGGCATTGATCGCTGTACCAGCCACCTCCGGGGCCTTGCCAAGGCTGATGAAGGTGTTACTCAGTGCCGCCGCCTGAACCTCCGTTAAACCGAAAGCCTTGGCCACACCACCTACGCGACCAAGCGCATTCACAATGTCACTGGCCTTGGCTGGTGAACTGTTCGACAGTTCGTTGATGGCGTCCCCGAGTCGCCCGATATCCTTGATCGGAATCTGGTACACGTTCGCCAGTTTGGCCATCGAGTCGCCAGCCATCTCAGCGGACATATCGAAAGCCGTCGCCATCTTGGCGATGTTGCTCGTGAAGAGCTTGATATCCTTCGCGGCCACGCCTAACTGACCGCCGCTGGCCGCGATAGCTGCCAAGTCGGTCGAGGCCAGGGGCAATGTCCTGGTCAGCTCCAGGATTTCATTGCTCAGCGTGCTGAACCCGTCGGGTGTGTCGAAGTTCACGACCTTCTTCACATCGGCCATCGCCGACTCAAAGTCGATGGCCAGTTTGACCGGCAGTACCGCCGACGCGCCTACCGCTAGCGTTTCCATCGCGCCGGTACGCAGGTTGCTGCGGTCTGTCCTGAGCTGGTCGCGGCGATCCAACCGGCTTTGTAGGCGTGCCTGACTGACCTGGGCTTTATCAATGCTTTGTGCCAGGCGTAAATATTGGGTGTTCAGCGCCGCCACGGCGCTGGCTCCGCTCGTTCCCATGCTTTGTTTGATGGATTGGCCCAGGGCAGCATTTTTGGCGCTGAGCTGCTCTGTAACAGTCTTCAGCCCGAGCATCGTTTTTCGAGTGCTGCTGAATACACCCATGCCAGAAGTGGACGCTGCGATCTTCAGACCGGCGACGATAGTTGATGACATTTGGGAGACCCCTAGTTATTTGCCCGCAATACACTGGATTGCTGGTTAGGGAAGGGTGCGTGCGATGGGGAGGATGGGAGAACCGCCGCTCTGAAGGCGGCGGTCGTATATCCGGCGGGACGATTGCCCTTACTGCTCTGCCGTTTTTGCCTTCCAAACGCGGTAGGCGAAATCCGTCCAGCGCATGTAATCTTCTTCTTCCAGCAGATCTATTTCAGTTGGTTGAATACGCAGCCAGTAAAGTAGGGCTTCGTCAAACGTTGGTAGATTTGCCCTCTCCATCCACCAGGTTCCGAAAGAACTCGGTCAGTGCCTTGGAGTCGATCAGGTCGAACTGGTCGAGGTCTTCAGGCACCAGCCCCACCATGCAGGCCAGCAGGAAGCTTTCTTGCTCGAAATCATCCTTGCTGTAGCCGTGGGCCTTGCGCAGGTCGCCTCGATTCAGGCGACGAATCTCGACAGACTCGATGCGAGTGCCGGTGGCAGAAACGAATGGATGTTTGAGGGTGTAGGTCTGGCTCATGGAAGCTCCGTAGTGGGTTTGGGTTACGGAGCTATTTTCGATAACCCAGTTTAAAACTCCTTTTAATCGGGTTTAATTAATCCCGTCCGAGTCGAGACTCTCCACCGAAATGAGCATTGCACTGGATACAACGGAATTGCAAAAGCGATCCCATGCTATGCCAATGTATCCCGGAGTAGCCCGGATTTATCTCGCTCATCCCTTAGGATTTATCTCACTCCCAAACAACAACAAGAACATCATCAAAACCCTGCTCACCCTGTCCCCCTGCCTGGCCGCCGGCACCGCCAGCGCCGCCGGTTTCATCGACGACAGCAAGGCCAGCCTGCAAACCTCCAACTACTACTTCAATCGCGACTTCCGCGACGGCAGCGGCCAGAACAAGCGCGAGGAATGGGCCCAGGGTTTCATCCTCGACCTGCGTTCCGGCTACACCCAGGGCACCCTGGGCTTTGGCCTCGACGCCATGGCCATGCTCGGCCTCAAGCTCGACTCCAGCCCCGACCGCACCGGCAGCGGCCTGTTGCCGACCCACGATGACGGTCGCGCCGCCGACGAGTTCGGCCGGGTCGCCCTGACTGCCAAGGTGCGTCTGTCCAATAGCGAGCTCAAGTACGGCACCCTGATCCCCAAGCTGCCGACCCTGCAGGCCAACACCGGGCGCATCCTGCCGCAGACTTTCGACGGCGGCCTGCTCACCAGCAAGGAAATCGACGGCCTGACCCTGACCGGCGCCCGTTTCGAGCGCATGACCGACCGCGACTCGACCAATGCCGTGGGCCTGACCCTGAACAACAAGAACCGCCGCTTCCGCTCCAGCGCCGACGGCGATGCCTTGCTGATCGGTGGTGCCGACTACGCCCTGGGCAAGCAGACCGTGCTCAGCTACCAGTACGCCGAGCTGGAAGAGGTCTACCGCCAGCACTTCTTCGGTCTGACCCACACCCTGCCGCTGGGGCCGGGCAAGCTGAAGAGCGACCTGCGCTACATGCTCAGCGACGACAGCGGCGCGGCCCGTGGCGGGCGCATCGACAGTGGCGCGCTGAGCGGCCTGTTCACCTACAGCCTCGGCGGCCATGCCTTCGGCCTCGGCTTGCAGAAAATGAACGGCTCGACCTCGATGCCCTTCATCAACGGCACCGACCCGTACCTGGCCAACTACATCCAGATCAACGACTTCGCCGAGCCGGGGGAGCGTTCGTGGCAGGTGCGCTATGACTACGACTTCAGCGCCATCGGCATTCCCGGGCTGACCTTCATGAGCCGCTACGTGCGCGGCGACCAGGCCGATGCCGCGACGGCGGTCGGCGGTGGGCAGGAATGGGAGCGCAATACGGATGTGGGCTATGTGTTCCAGAACGGGGTGCTGAAGAATGTCGGGATCAAATGGCGCAATGCCGCGTATCGTTCCAGCTTTGCCCGAGGGGCGGACGAGAACCGCCTGATCGTTTCCTATACCTTGCCGATCTGGTAAGCCTTCAGGGCCTCATCGCCGGCAACGCCGGCTCCCACAGGTTCCGGCGGTGCACGCGAGACCTGTGGGAGCCGGCGTTGCCGGCGATAGGGCCCGAAAGATCACCACCAAATGCCGGAGACATACCGATGATCCCAGTAACCCCCGCCATCCTCGCCGACCTCGCCCCCGACGGCATCCTCCGCGCCGCCATCAACTTCGGCAACCCGGTCCTCGCCCAGCGCGGCCCGGACGGCGAGCCCCAGGGCGTGTCCGTGGCCCTGGCCAAGGCCCTGGCCGAAGAGCTCGGGGTGAAACTCGAAATGCGTACCTTCGACGCCGCCGGCAAGGTCTTCGCCGCCCTCGAAGACAACGCCTGGACCGTCGCCTTCCTGGCCATCGAGCCGGTGCGCGAGGCGCAGATCCATTTCAGCGCACCTTACGTGCTGATCGAAGGCACTTATCTGGTGAAAAAAGACGCACCGTTCCAGCATGTGGAACAACTTGACCAGCCCGGTTTGCGCCTGGCAGTGGGCGAGGGCGCGGCCTACGATCTGTTTCTCAGCCGCACCCTGGAGCACGCGCAGCTTGAGCGGGCCGGCACTTCCGCAGGCGCTGTGGACCTGTTTATCGCGCAAAACCTCGACGCTGCGGCGGGTGTTCGCCAGCCGCTGGAGAAGGTTGCGGCCGCCGATTCACGCTTTCGGGTGCTGAACGGTGCATTTACTGCCATTCGTCAAGCCATGGCGGTGCCGAAAAGATGCGACAATGGCGCCGTCTTTGTAAGTGACTTTATCCAGCGTTGCTTACGTCAAGACTTCGTCCGTGCCGCTTTGCTGGCGACCGGACAGACCGATGTCAGTGCCAAGTGCTGACCGGTCGACACTCAAACCCGTGCAATCCCATTTGAGGTAGCAAGCAAGATGGCCAAGGCCGCCGATGTCGTTGTGCAATGCCTGGAAAACGAAGGTGTCGAGTATGTGTTCGGCATTCCCGGTGAGGAAAACCTCGACCTGCTGGAATCCCTGCGCAAGTCGAAGATCAAGCTGGTACTGACCCGCCACGAGCAATCCGCGGGCTTCATGGCCGCCACCTATGGCCGCCTGACCGGCAAGACCGGCGTCAGCCTGTCGACCCTCGGCCCGGGTGCGACCAACCTGGTGACCGCCGGTGCCTACGCCTACCTGGGCGGCATGCCGATGCTGATGATTACCGGCCAGAAGCCGATCAAGAAGTCCAAGCAGGGCCGCTTCCAGATCATCGACGTGTGCGCAATGATGGACCCCATCACCAAGTACACCCACCAGTTCGCTTCCGCCGACAACATCCCGTCGCGCATGCGTGAAGCCTTCCGCCTGGCCGAGGAAGAGAAGCCGGGCGCGGTGCACCTGGAACTGCCGGAAGACATCGCTGCCGAGCAGACCGACGTCCTGCCGATCCCGCCAAGCCTGCACCGCCGTCCGCTGGCCGAGCACGTGGCCATCGACGCTGCCATCGACAAACTGCGCACCGCCCGCAGCCCGATCCTGGTGATCGGCGCCGGTGCCAACCGCAAGATGACCGCCAAGGTCCTTGAGCAACTGATCGACAAGACCGGCATCCCGTTCGTCACCACCCAGCTCGGCAAGGGCGTGGTCGACGAGCGCAACCCGCGCTTCCTGGGCAACGCCGCACTGTCCTCCGGTGACTTCGTCCACCGCGCAGTCGAAGCTGCCGACCTGATCATCAACATCGGCCACGACGTGATCGAGAAGCCACCGTTCTTCATGGTCCGTGGCGGCACCGAAGTCATCCACATCAACTTCCGCTCCGCGGAAGTCGATGCCGTGTACTTCCCGCAGATCGAAGTGATCGGCGACATCGCCAACGCCGTGTGGCAGATCGGCGAAGGCCTGGGCGACGTGTCGCACTGGGACTTCACCCGCCTGATGGCGATCCGCGAGGCCAACGAAGCGCAGATCGCCGAAGGCAAGGACGACAACCGCTTCCCGGTCTACCCGCAGCGCCTGGTCGCCGACATCCGCCGCGCCCTGCCGTCGGAAGGCATCGTGGCCCTGGACAACGGCATCTACAAGATCTGGTTCGCCCGCAACTACAAGGCGCACAAGCCCAACACCGTGCTGCTGGACAACGCCCTGGCGACCATGGGCGCCGGCCTGCCATCGGCCATGGCCTCGCACCTGGTCTACCCGAACCGTCCGGTAATCGCGGTGTGCGGCGATGGCGGCTTCATGATGAACAGCCAGGAGCTGGAAACCGCCGTGCGCCTGAACATGCACGTCACCGTGGTGATCCTGCGTGACGATGGCTACGGCATGATCCGCTGGAAGCAGGCGAACATGGGCTTCACCGATTTCGGCCTGGACTACGGCAACCCGGACTTCGTCAAATATGCCGAAGCCTATGGTGCCAACGGTCACCGGGTGGAAAGCGCCGAAGGCCTGCTGCCGCTGCTGGAGCACTGCATCAAGACCCCGGGCGTGCACGTGATCGACGTTCCGGTTGACTACAGCGAGAACGATCGCATCCTCAATATCGAACTGCGCGAGCGCGCCCTGGCCGTTTAAGCCGTTCGACGTTGAATGAAAATGCCGCTTTCCGGGCTCCGGAAAGCGGCGTTTTTTTATTTGCTGGTAAAGGCGGCGAAGCGCTTGTTGAAGCCGGCGACCCGGCCTTCGGTCTTGGCCTTGCGCTCCTGGCCGGTGTAGATCGGGTGGGAGGCGCTGGACACGTCGAGGGTGACGTAGGGGTAGGTGTTGCCGTCGCTGTGTTCGTAGGTCTTGTCGGTATCGACGGTGGAGCCGATCAGCCAGAAGGCGTTGGCGCTGGTGTCGTGGAACAGGACAGGGCGGTAGGCGGGGTGGATGCCGGGTTTCATCGGGTGCTCCAAGTGAGATGATATAAAGTAACAAAAGTTAATTGATATCGAATCTCATTTCAAGTCCTGGCTTGTTGGTTGCTCTTTCGGGCCTCATCGCCGGCAACGCCGGCTCCCACAGGTCCTGCATGCACCGCTGAACCTTGTGGGAGCCGGCATTGCCGGCGATGGGATCTCCTCGGTATCAAGCCGGACTGAAAACCCGTATCTCCCGAATATCGATGATTTCCCAGATCCGCTCCGTCACATAAACCTCATCCTGCAACCAAGCCTCCAGCTCCTCCTTCTGCTCGAACCCCAGATGCACATTCGAGCCGATCATCTTCCCGTCCTCATCCAGCAAGACCCCGCCGCCAAGAAACAATCCCTGCTCCGCCAACGCCTTCAGCCGGCCCAGGTGCTGCTCCCGGCAAGCCAGGCGCCGCTCCAGCGCGTCCGGGTAATCGTGGGCGATCAATGCAAAAGCCATGTGTGTACTCCAGATAGAAGAAGGCCCCGCACTGCGGCGGGGCCAGGAGGGAATCAAGCGTGCCGCACCTGCAACACCGGCTCGTCAGCCCCGGCCGGCCGCGACAGCAGCGCCGCGATCGCCGCGATCAAGGCCAGCCCGCCGATAAAGCAGGCCACCGGCAGCCAGTCGTTGCCATCGGCCATCAGCGCGTAGCACAGGCTTGGCGAGAAGCCCGAGATGATGAAGCTCAACTGGGTGGCCAGACCGACCCCGGTGTAGCGCACGCGAATGCTGAACATCTCGGCGTAGAACGACGGCCAGAGGGCGTTCGGTGCGCTGTACAGCACGCCCTTGAGCAGCACGGTGCTGAACAGGATCAGGCCGAGGTTGCCGGTGCTGATCGACCAGAGGAACAGGAACACCCCGGCGCAACTGGCCAGCGAGCCCACGGCGAAGATCCGCTTGCGGCCGATACGGTCGGCGAGCAGGCCGAACAGCGGCTGGCAGATCAGCGCCACCACCTGGCTGGCAGCGATGGCACTGAGCATCGACGGACGATCGACGTGCTGGTTATTGGTGGCCCATGACAGGCCAAAGATCATCACCAGCGACGACACGGCGCAGATCAGCGCACAACTGAACACGGTGAAGAAGGCCCGGCGTTCCTTGCTGAACAGCTCGGCCACCGGCAGGCGCTGGGCGGCCGGCTTGCTCGCCTTGAACTCCGGACTTTCCTCGACACCACGGCGGATCAGCCAGGTGATCACCACCATCACCGCACTGAGCAGGAAGGGAATCCGCCAGCCCCAGGCCAACAACTGTTCCTGGCTGAGCATCGACAGCGGGATGAACACCGAAGTGGCGAGGATCGAACCCATGGAGGCGCCGTTGATCAGCCAGCTGGTGTAGAAGGTTTTGCTCTTGCCCGGTGCGTGCTCCATGGTCAGCAGGCTGGCGCCGACCTGTTCGCCACCGGCGGAGAAGCCCTGCAGCAGGCGACAGAACACCAGCAGCGCCGGGGCCCAGGCGCCGATGCTCTGGTAGGTGGGCAGCAGGCCGATGGCGAAGGTGGCCAGGCCCATCAGCAGCAGGGTCATCATCAGCACCTGCTTGCGCCCGATGCGGTCGCCGAGGTGGCCGCAGACCAGCGCGCCGATCGGCCGGGCGATATAGCCGACGCCGAAGGTGGCCAGGGCTGCCAGGGTACCGGCCATGGGGTCGCTGGACGGGAAGAACAGCGTGCTGAACACCAGCGCCGCCGCCGAGCCGTAGATGAAGAAGTCGTAGTACTCGACGACGCTGCCGAGGAAGCTGCCGAACGCAGCCCGGCGCGCCATGCGCCGGTTATCGGGATGGGTAGTGGTCATGTGCAACCTTTCTTGTGGTTGTTTGTGATGGTCGGGTAACGGGTGTTCAGTTGCCGAAGGGCGCCAGTTGGCTGCCACCGCAGACATGGATGACTTCGGCGGTGATGAAGGCAGCATCGGCCGAGGCCAGGAAGGCGGTGGTGCCGGCGATGTCCTGCGGGGTCACCAGGCGCTTGAGTGGCGTGTTGTTGATCGAGCCCTGGGCCATGCGCTCGAAGCTCTCGGCGTCGCGGCCATCGAGGGTGAAGGCCGACGGCAGCAGGCCCGGGGCGATGGCATTGACCGTGACGTTGTGCGGCGCCAGTTCGCGGGCCATCGAGCGGGTCAGGCCGACCAGCCCGGCCTTGCAGGCGACATAGGCGGGCGGTCCGCCGGCCACCCAGCAGCGCGAGACGATATTGATCACCCGGCCGCTGGCCTGGGCTTTCCAGTACGGCGCCACCTGCTGGCAGAGCAGGGCGGGGCCACGCAGGTTGACGGCCATCATGTGGTCCCATTGCGCTGGATCGAAGTCGTAGATCGAGCCGCGATGATTGACCGCCGCGTTGTTCACCACCACATCGATGCGACCGAAGGCGCTACCGCCCAGCTCGACCAGGGCGGCGATGGACGCGGCGTCGCCGAGGTCGGCGTGCACGGCGATGGCGCGCTGTCCGTCGGCCAGTGGGAGGCCCTGCACCAGGGCCTCGGCGGCGGGCAGGTCGATATCCGCGGCGATCAGGTCCAGGCCGTCCTGGCTCAGGCGCTGGCAGATGGCGCGGCCCAGCTCGCCGGCGGCGCCGGTGACCAGGGCGACGCGGCGCGGGCTGTCGGGTGGGCAGTGGGGCAGGTTCATGGACAAAGTACCTCCGGGGTGGAAACAGGGGCGACCGCAGCGTCGTGGTCGAGATAACGGTGGATCAGGTCACGGTTGCGCAGCAGCTTGTGGGCGTCGGGCCAGGTGCTGTCGAAGTCCTCGATCGACAGCCAGTCGGCGAAACCGCGCTCGGCCAGGGTGCGCAGCATGCTGCGCAGGGGCAGCACGCCCTGGTCCGGCGGGCACCATTCCCAGCGCCAGCCCTGGTCGTCGGCCTGGGCCACCCAGGCCACGTTCTTCACCTGCACATGGGCCAGATGGTCGCCCATCAGGTCCAGCGACAGGCCGACATCCTCGCGTCCTTCGATGGCCAGGTTGCCGAGGTCGTAGATGATTCCCAGGGACTGCGGCGGGTAGTGCTCGGCGATGCGCATGGCCAGCGACGGGCTGGAACAGATGGTGCGCTGGTGCACCTCCAGGGCCAGACGCACCCCGGCGGCTTCGGCGCGGGGCAGCAACTGGTCGAGGAAATGGCGCATGCGCGCGCTGGCGGCGGCGTAGCGTTCGTTTTCGTAGCCCGGTGCCCACAGGCGCAGGCGGGCGTTGCCAGCGAGGGCGGCCAGCTCGACCAGGTGCAGCGCCTGCTCCAGATCACCCACCTTCAGGTACGGGCTAAGGCCGAAGATCTCCAGGCCATTGGCCTGGCACTGCTGCTGGATGCGGGCGATGGTCTTGGCACAGGGTGGCAGGGTGCAGCGGTTGTTGCTGCGCGCATCCCAGGCGCGGGCGGGGTCCAGGCCGGTGGTATCGGCGACCCGCCATTCCATGCCCTGGTAACCCAGGCGAGCAAGCTCATCGACCAGCGCTTCGGGCGCGAGGCTGGGCAGCGAGGCACTGGAAACACCCAGGCGTGGGCGGGCTTGAGTCATGGCGATAAATCCTTGTGAGCGATGGAGAGGATGCTAGATGAAGTTGGAGGTTGATTAAATTGATATAAAGTCGCGCCTTGGTTAACTTGCAGGTTGACTAACTCAAGGGCTCTGCCGGTGAACCTCTCGACCATCAACCTGCGTCACTTCCGCGTCTTTCTCGCCGTGGTCAGCTCCGGCAGTCTGGCCACGGCCTCGCGTTTGCTGCATATCACCCTGTCGGCGGTGTCCAAGAGCATCAAGGAGCTGGAACAGGAACTGGGCTCGCCGTTGCTGGTGCGCGGGCGCAAGGGCGTGCAACTGACCCTGGCCGGCGAGGCCTTCCACAAGCACGCGGCACAGGCCATGGCCAGTTTCCGCATGGCCCTGGACGAGGGGCAGGCCCGCCCGCAGGCACCGCAGGTGCTCAGGGTAGGCGCGTTGCCGACGGCGGCGGGCTACATGCTGGCGCCAGTGATCGCGCAGATGCGCCAGCGCTACCCACAGATCCAGGTGCAGGTGCTGGCCGGGGTCTATGACTTCCTGGTCGGCAAGCTGCGTACTCACGAACTGGATCTGATCGTCGGCCGCCTGATCGGTCGCGACATGCTTGGCGTGGTGTTCGAAGCGCTGTACGAGGAAGACCTGCTGCTGGTGGTACGCAGCGGGCATCCGCTGGCGGCGCGCGAGCGGTTGACGCTGGAGGACCTGCGGCCTTACGTGCTGCTGGTTTCGCCGCAAGGCACGCTGGTGCGGATCAGTGTCGACAACTTCCTGCTTTCCAGCGGTGTCGGGGAGGGTTTCACGATCCAGGAGTCGTTGAGCGAAACCTTCTCGCGGGTTTATGTGCAGGACTACGACGGTGTGTGGTTCGTCCAGCGCGGAGTGGTCGACCTCGACCTGCGCCTGGGCATCGTCAAGGCCTTGCCGTTCAGCAGTACCTTGCTCAGGGCGCCGATCGGCCTGACCACCCCGACCGACCGGCCGCTGTCGGAGGCGGCGCAGGTGTTTGCGGGGTTGTTGCGGGAGTGGTGTGTTCCTCAAGCTCGGGGTTGATCTTTCGGGACTCATCGCTGGCAAGCCAGCTCCCACAATGTCCGCGTCGAAGCACAGAACTGTGGCTGGCCCACATTCCTGTGGGAGCTGGCTTGCCAGCGATAGGGCCAGTCCGGACACAGCAAACCTTCAGGCCTCCATCACAGGTTTCAACAGGGCCTGCGCCTCATACAACGGCATCAGATAACGCCGCCGCATCTCTTCCAGACTGATCCGCGAGGCGTGGGTAGTGATGGTCAAGGTCGATCGCAACACCCCATGCCGATCCACCAGCGGCACCCCGAGCACGCGCATGCCCACTTCGAACTCCTGGTCCACCTCGGCATAGCCCTGGGCGGCGATCCGTTGCAGTTCTTCACGCAGCAGGCTTTCGTCGATGCAGGTATGCGGCGTCAGCCCACGCAATTCGACCCTTCCGAAGTAGGCATCCAGCTCCGCCGCCGGCAACGACGCCAGCCAGATCCGCCCGCCCGCCGTGCAATACAGCGGCAAGCGCGACCCCGGCCGGATCGACAGCGAGGCGATATGGCTGTAGCGGCTGCGCACGATATGCACGATCTCGTCGCCATCGCGGGTGCCCACCGAGACATGCTCCTGGGTGGTCCGCGCCACCTGTTCCACCACCGGCCGCAGCATGCGTGGCAACTGCGCCGAATCAACGTAGGCCTGGCCGATGCGCAGGGCCTTGGGCGTCAGCCAGTAGTGGCGGCCATCGGTCTCGACGAAGGCTTCGTGGACCAGGGTCAGCAGAAAGCGCCGCGCCGCACTCGGCGTCAGCCCGGATAGCCGCGCCGCCTCGGGCACGCTGAGGCGGGGTTGGTCGACGCTGAACAGTTGCATCAAGGCCAGGCCCTTCTGCAGGCCGACGATCAGGTCGCGGGGATGGATCTCCGGCTGGGCCATGGCCGCTCCGTTGATTTGAGGAAAGAGTGCGATTATCGCAGTGCTGCTGCGAATAACAACCAGAATGCTGATCTCCAGCGTTGGCCGTCGGGGCGCCAGGCGCCACCCTTGGCGCATAACAACACCGACCCTCTGGAGGTCAGCATGCTGCACGGATCCACCGAACTGGTGGCGATCGTCGGGTCGCCCATTACCCAGGTCAAATCCCCGGAAAACTTCAACCGCTGGTTCCAGGCCAACAGCCTGAACCTGGCGATGCTGCCCATCGATATCCGCGAAGAGGCCCTGGATGCCTTCCTCGCTACCTTGCGCGGCTGGCAGAACCTGCGCGGTGTGGTGGTCACGGTGCCGTACAAGCAGGTGCTGGCCGGGCGCCTCGACGAGGTCAGCGAGCGGGCCGGGGCGCTGGGTTCGGTGAACGTGATCCGCCGCCAGGCCGATGGCCGCCTGCTGGGCGACAACGTCGATGGCGAGGGCTTTCTCAATGCCGCCTGCCTCAACGGTTTCCAGGCCCGCGACAAGCGCGCCCTGGTGATCGGTGCCGGGGGCGTCGGCAGCGCCATCGCCTGGTCGCTATGCCAGGCCGGGGTGCAGTCGCTGGTACTCAGCGATGCCAGCGCCGAGCGCTGCGAGACCCTTGCCGCGCTGTTGCGCCGGGCCTTCGGCGGGGTGCGTATCGAGATCGGCTACGAGGCGCTGGACAGCTTCGACCTGCTGGTCAACGCCACCCCGGCGGGCATGGGCGGCACCGGCGAGCTGCCGTTGCCGCTGGCGCAACTCGATAGCCTGCGGCCCGCCACCCTGGTCGCCGACGTGGTCACCTCGCCGGAAATCACCCCGCTGCTGGCCGCTGCCCGCGAGCGCGGCTGCCCGATCCAGACCGGCCCGCAGATGGCCTTCGCCCAGCTTGGCAATCTCGGCCATTTCATGGGCGTCACGCCCTTGCAGTTGTGAGGACGGGGCATGAATACGGCTAGCCGTTTTCCTGCGCCGGACGAGGCGCAGTTCGACCTGATCGTCCTCGGCAGCGGCGCCGCCGGCTTTGCTGCCGCGGCCACCGCCGCCTGCAAGGGGCTCAAGGTGCTATTGGTGGAGAAGGCCGCGCAGTTCGGCGGTACCTCGGCGATCTCCGGTGGCGCAGTCTGGCTGCATGGCACCGACCAGGCCCGCGCCGCCGGGGTCGAGGACAGCCCGGAGGCCATGCGCCGCTACCTGCACAAGACCATCGGCCCCGGCTACAACGCCGAACTGGTGGACGCCTATATCGACCAGGGCCACCGCGCCCTGCGCTGGCTGGAGGCGCATACCGAGCTGAAGTACGCCCTGCGTCCGCTGTCGCCGGATTACTACCCGGACGAGGAGGGCGCCACCGACCGCGGTCGCGCCCTGGAGATGCTGGAATACGACGGACGCCGCCTCGGTGATCACTTCAAGGACCTGAAGATGCCCCCGGCCGGGATGCTGTTGTTCGGCGGGATGATGGTCAATCGCGTGGATATCCAGCACTTCCTCAGCTTCCGTCGTTCGCCGCGTTCGCTGTGGCACTGCCTGAAGCTGATGGGGCGTTATGGGATCGACCGTCTGAGTCACCCGCGTGGTACCCGGCTGACCACCGGCAATGCCCTGATCGCCCGACTCGCCACCAGCGCCTTTGCCAATGGCCTGACCCTGTGGCTGAACAGTCGCACCGATGAGTTGATCGTTGACGACGGCGCGGTGATCGGCGCGCTGATCAGTCGCGAGGGACGCCAGGTCCGGGTGCTGTCCCGGGGCGGCGTGGTCTGTGCTACCGGTGGTTTCGCTGCGGCGCCCGAGGCGGCGGCGCAGCGCCCGGACACCGGCAGCGCGCACCTGAGCATGTCGCCGCCGGGCAATGTCGGCGACGGCTTGCGCCTGGCCCAGGCGGCAGGCGCGGTGCTGGGGCAGGGGCTGGCGGCCAATTTCTTCTGGGCGCCGGTGTCCGAGGTCACCCACCGCAATGGCGAGCGCGAGCGCTTTCCGCATCTGGTCACCGACCGCGCCAAGCCCGGCGTGATCGCGGTCAACCGGGCCGGTGAGCGCTTCGTCAACGAGTCCGACTCCTATCACCACTTCGTCCAGCGCATGTTCGCCACCGGCAGCACGCCGTGTTGGCTGGTCTGCGATGCCGAGGCGCTGAACAAGTACGGCCTTGGCCTGGCCCGGCCAAAGCCGGTGGACAACGCCGCGCTGATCGAGGCCGGCTACCTGTATCGCGCCGACAGCGCCGAGCAACTGGCGGCGCAGATCGGCATCGATCCCCAGGGCCTGCGCCGCACCCTGGACAGCTACAACCGTGACGCCCGCGAGGGTGTCGATCGTGCCTTCGGCAAGGGCGGCAACAGCTACAACCGCTACATGGGCGACCCCGAGCACCAGCCCAACCCGTGCAATGCGCCGCTGCTCAAGGCGCCGTGGTATGCGCTGCGCCTGCACACGGGCGATCTCGGCTCGGCCCGCGGTCTGGCCAGCGATGGGCAAGGGCGGGTGCTGGATGCGTCCGGCGCGCCGATCCCCGGCCTGTACGCCGCCGGCAACGACATGAACTCGCTGATGGACGGCACCTACCCGGGGCCGGGCATCACCATCGGCCCCGGCCTGACCTTCGGCTGGCTCGCCGCCTGCCACGCCGCCGAACGGCTGGCCCACGACCCTGCATTCACCCTGGAGAAATGACCATGTACTACGAACTGCGCACCTACACCCTGAGCCCGACCCTGATGGCCGACTGGCTGGCCCTGTACCAGGGCGATGCGCTGGCGGTGCAGACCGAGCACCTGGGCAACCTGGTCGGCTTCTTCACCACCGAGTTCGGCGAGGCCAACCAGGTGGTGCATATCTGGGCCTACGAAAGCCTCGACGACCGCGCCGCGCGTCGTGCCCGCATGGCCGCCGACCCGCGCTGGGGCGAGTTCGCCCGCAAGAACAAGGCCCTCGGTGCGGTGCTCAAGCTGGAGTCGCGGCTGCTGCGGCCGACCGGCTTCTCGCCACTGCAATGAGTTGCGCGCCGATGCAGACGCTGGAATGCGATGTGCTGGTGATCGGCTCGGGCGCCTCGGGACTGGCGGCGGCGGTGACCGCTGCCAGCCATGGCCTGAAGGTGATCGTCGCGGAAAAAAGCCGCTGGCTGGGCGGCACCAGTGCCTGGTCCGGTGGCTGGCTGTGGGTGCCGCGCAACCCGCTGGCGGTGGGCGAGGGGATGATCGAGGCGGACGACGGGCCGGAGCGTTACCTGCTGGCCCAGGTCCATGGTCGCGAGCTTAGCGAGCAGCAGCGGGTCTATCTGCAACGCGGGCCGGAGATGGTCGAATTTTTCCAGCGCCACACTGCCGTGCAGTTCTACTCGGGCAGCGCCATGCCGGACATGCGCGATGGCGAGGGTGCGGCCAGGGGCGGGCGTTCCCTGTGTGCCCAGCCGTTCGATGGTCGCCAGTTGGGGCCGTGGATCGAACGGCTGCGAGCGCCGCTGGATATCGTCAGCCTGTTCGGCATGGGCATCGCTGGCGGTGCCGATATGGCGGCGTTCTTCAATGTCCGGCGTTCGTTCAAGGCCGCCTGGCATGTGGGCAAGCGTCTCGGCCGGCATGCCTTCGACCTGCTGCGTTATCGGCGCGGCATGCACCTGGTCAACGGCAATGCCTTGGTGGCACGACTGCTGCGCAGCGCGCTGGACCGCGACGTGCAACTGCTGACCGAAAGCCCGGCCGTGCACTTGCTGCGCGAGGGCGAGCGGGTCAGCGGGGCGGAGCTGGAAGGCGGACGTAGGGTTCTGGCCCGACGCGGTGTGGTGCTGGCCTGTGGTGGCTTTGCCCATGATGCGCAGCGTCTGCAACAACGTCTCGGGCACCGGCATCACTGTGCCGCGCCGCTGGATAACAGTGGCGATGGCCTGCGCCTGGGGGAAGCGGCGGGCGGCCTGCTGGGCAACAACCTGGCCCATGACGCAGCGTGGGTGCCGGTTTCCCTGGTACCACGGCGCAACGGACCGCCGGGGCGCTTTCCGCACCTGGTGGATCGCGGCAAGCCCGGCTTTATCGCGGTAGGTGCCGATGGCCGGCGTTTCACCAACGAGGCCGACTGTTATCACGACTTCATGAACGACCTGTTCGCCCGCACCGCGCCGGGGCAGGAGCCGCAGGCCTGGATGATCTGCGACCACCAGGCACAGCGGCGCTTCGGTATCGGCTGGGCCAAGCCGTGGCCGTTTCCACTGGGGTACTACCGGCGTTGCGGGTATCTGTTCGAAGGCCGTGATGCGCGGGAACTGGCCGGGCGCTGCGGGCTCGATCCGGCGCAACTGAAAGCCACCCTCGAACGATTCAACCAGCATGCGCGGCTCGGTCACGACCCGGATTTCGGCCGCGGACAATCGGCCTATAACCGGGCGCTGGGGGATCCGGCGAACGTGCCCAACCCTTCGCTGCGGCCATTGCGCGGGCGTTTGTATGCGGTGCGTCTGGTGGCGGGCAGCCTGGGCACCTTCGCCGGCTTGCGTACCGATGCGGCGGCGCGGGTGCTGGATCGGCACGGGCAGGTGATTGCCGGGTTGCATGCGGTGGGCAATGACATGAACAGCGTCATGGGTGGGCATTACCCCAGCGGTGGCATCACCCTTGGGCCGGGGATGACCTTTGGCTATCTGGCGGGGTTGGCCTTGGCTGGAACCTGAGGTGTTCTTCAGGGCCTCATCGCTGGCAAGCCAGCTCCCACAGGTTCTAGCGGTGCACGCGATCCTGTGGGAGCTGGCTTGCCAGCGATGAGGCCTCCAAGACCAACCACAAAACCTCGGATAAACTCGGTCCCCCAGTCACCGACGGACCCCGCGCTATGTTCCAGGAAGGACTCTCGCACCTCGCCAGCTACCTGCTGCATATCACTCCCGGCCTGGTGCTCTGCGTGCTGTGGTTCCTGCTCACCCCGAAAACCCAGGCCGGCCTGCGCATCCTGATCCTGCTGCTGACTTTCGTCCTCCTGCGCGACGCCATGACCCCCACCGGCCTGTGGGCCCTGGACGGCCAGGTACGCATCGGTTTTACCGACAACCCACTGGTACTGGCCGCGCTGGGCCTGATGTCCCTCGGGCTGATCGCCTCGCTGCGCCCGGCAGCCCGGGAACTCTGGTCGCTGATTGTCTGGCGCAAGGGCAATCTGCCGGTCGGCCTGGCCCTCGGCCTGCTGGCCGGTTGCGCCATCGGCATGCCCCTGCGCCTCTACCAGGGCGCCGCCTTTAGCGGTTTCAACCTGTGGCTGCTCGGAATGATCGTCCTCGCCTACGGCGGCAATGCCCTGGAAGAGGTGCTGTTCCGCGGCCTGTTGCAAGGTCATCTGGAGCACCACGCCAGCCCGCTGCATGCCGCCCTAGGCAGTGCCCTGGCGTTTGCGGCTTGCCATGTGTTCCTCGCCCTGACCGTGACCCAGGCCGGCTGGCCGGTGCTGGCCTTTACCTTGCTCGAAGGCCTGGTCTGCGCCTTGCTGCGCTTGCGTCATGGCGTGCTGGCGGCAATCGCTGCCCATGGCACGGCGATTCTGTTGATCGCCGTGCCGGCTGGCTGAATCAGGCGGCAATGTCCTCGCAAGCCTGGACCACATCGCTGCCTGAGAAGGTCAACACCGGACGCTGACGGACCACTGCCACCACCACCGGCTTGAGGTAGAAGTTGGCCATGGCCCGTCGGTTGCCCTCGGCGGCGTGAATCACTTCGAGGCTTTCCTGAGTGAGTGCCTTGTCGAGGTTGGCGTTGACGCTGTCCAGCTCTTCCTTGGCCAGCATGAAGGTTACCGCCAGGTATTCCAGCTGTGCCTGGATGACCTTGATGATGCGCACCCGATCCTCCTCGATCAGCTTGCCCATCAGCCGACTGGAAATGGCCGAGGCCACGATGCCACCGACAATGCCGCCGGCAGTCCGCCCGAGCATGGCGCCCAGTGGTCCGAGCGGCGCGGCGATGACTCCGCCGGCAATGGAGCCGATGACGCCACCGGCCACACCCGAGGAGGTGACGGCGAGGTTCTTGGCGAACTGGGCCTTGGAAATCCGGCCCCGGGCCAGCTTCACCAGGTCCGGGCCGGTGGTCACCGCGATCACCGCGATGGAGCTGACCAGCGTGCCGCGCAAGGCCTTGTTCAGGCCGCTTTTGCTGACTCCCATGCCTTTGGCCAGCAGGCTGCGGGTGCTTGGCGCCAGTGCGCCGACGTCGACCAGGTTCAACGAGCGCTGGATAAGCTGCACTCGATGCAATTGCTGGGTGGCGACATAGACGGTCAGGCTGCGGCCAAAGCTTTTTCCGGCCTGTATCGTGGCCACGCGTAGCGCCTGCTGCCGGTCTTGGGTCTTGAGATAGAACAGCGTGGCACTGACGCCGAAGCTGATGCCTCCCGCCACGGCACCCACCACTACGCCTTCGCGGATGTCGTAGGCAATGGACTCGAAAGTGCCGAACTTGGTGATATTGCGGGCCTGGTCGTAGGTCAGGTGGCCCTTGCGCACCAGCTTCACCGCGTCCTTGGGGTCGGTCACTCCCGGCACCTTGTTGTCACGGATCTTGCCCTGCATGGTGCGTACGGCGGCAGGATACTGATCCTTCGGGACTTCGACCTGCATCGGCCGACCGTTGTGCATGTAACGGTATTGACCTTGCTGGCCGTCGAAGGCCGAGCCGATGCTACGGGCGGCAGTGGAGCAGTACTTGGTCTGGATCAACTGCCCCTGGACCAGACGGTCGGCACCGTTCTTGGCGTTGTTGTCGCCGAGGATTTCGGCACTGCGACCCATCAGGCGATCAAGTCGGTGATTGGCCTTTTCCGCGGCGAAGCCATGGCCCTGGCCACCGGCGGCGAACAGCTTGTGGTTGGCATCCCAGGCACTGGCCGCCGCCATCAGCAGGAAGCCGGTGCTGGCAGCGTCGGCAAGGAACTCTTCCTCGGGCTTGTCACGCACGCTCAGGCACAGTTGCTCGGTTTGCGCACAGGTACTGGAGCAGAACCATTCGGCATCGTTGGCACTGTTGCGTACCTCGGCCAGTCCGCAGGAGGTACAGCAACTGATGCGCGGCAGATGTGCGTGGGTCGACCAGAATCGTCCGTCGCGAAAATCCAGGTAATGGCCGAAGGTCATCTGCTGTTCGATGAATTGCCGGGCGCCCTGGCCTTCGTAGCCAAAGGCGCTGAGCACCAGGCGCTCGATGGTTGCTGGCGCATGTCGGACCTGCTTGAGCAAAACACCATGCAAGGCCTTGTAGCGATTGCGATACCACGTGGCTTCGAACACCCAGCGCTGCCCGGTGATTTCCATCTCGCGCAACTGGCCGGCAGCGATTCGCGGCGAGAGGCGTCCGTTGAACAGGGTTTCGACTTCCTCGTGCTCAAGCAGGCTGTCCTTGCTCATCGCCTTCAGGGTCTTGCCGACGTCCAGGGAGGTCTTGATCTGCAGCACCTCGGCGATCGCCGCTTCCAGCTGCTGGCGGGCACGGTCCTGGCTAATGAAATACAGCTGCACCAGCGTGGCGGTGACCCAGTAGGCGTAAGCCGCGAAGGTGCCACCAGACCAGTGCTGCGCGGCGAACAGCCCGGGCACCCAGGCCGACATCGCGAGCAGGGCGATGCTGCCATGCAGACCGACATGAAACGCCTGGTGTTTCTTGCGCAACCAGTCATCGGCCTGATTGCCCTCGCTGGCCCGGACACTCAGGCGGTGGCTGCGCAGCATCACGATCAGGAGCAGGGTGGACAAAGCGTATTTCAGGCTGGCGAAGCTGCCGGGGGCGAAAAAGCCATGGAGGTCGGTCACGCTCCAGCAAAACGCACAAAACGCTACCAGCGCGGTGCCTGACCAGGCCAGCAAGGCCCTCGGCCAGGGGCTGCGGCTTACGGCCTCGACTGCCATGCCATAGGCCAGCGGCAAGCCGAGGGTGACCAGTGCGGCGATGCCGAGGCTGATGCCCAGTGCATATTTCAGCGCCGTACCGACGAAGCGCAGCATGGCAAGCAGCAGTGCCAGGCCGATCAGTGTGACGATGATGCCGAGAATGACGCCCATCAGTGAGCGCTCCCGGACGACGCGGGAGGTGAAGCTGCGATCCTTTGCGGTGACATGATTTCTCTACAAGCTGCGGTGCAAGGGTTGGTTGGTGGCGTAATGATGTTATGCGTGCGACTCGAAATGCAAACCTGGTGTTATTCAACCAGGAGCCGGGCACGCTGACCCTGTCCCGGTTATCTTCCGACCGCCAGGGCCCCTCTCAGCCAGCCCATGAACGAACGCGTCAACGGGCTCTTCTCGCTGTCCCGGTGCACCAGGCACACCCACTCCACTCCCGCCACACGCCGCTCGCTCAGTGCTCGCAGCACACCTTTCTCCAAAGACCGCGCCGCCAGCAACTGACTGACCAGGGCAATCCCGTGCCCCTCGCACGCCGCATCCAGCAGCAAGCCCGGATCGGAGAAATTCAGCCCGTGGGTGCGCTGCCCGACATCCTCGCCGCCCAGCACCGACCAGCGACTCCAGTCCATCTCCCGCTCGCCATGCAGGGTGGTGCGCGCGGTCGCCGGCTGGTCGAGCAGGTCGGGGTGGCAGGCGGGGTAGAGGTGGTCTTGCAGCAGCACTTCGTGGCTGCACTCGGCCTGGGGTTCGAGGTCGTCGCGCAGGCACAGGTCGACGGTCTGGCTGGCCATGTCCGGGGCTTCGTAGGTGGTGAACAGCCACAGGTCCACCTCGGGGTGGTCGCGGTGGAAGGTACCAAGGCGCGGCAGCAGCCAGTGGCGGGCGAAGGCCGGGGTGGTGTTGACCACCAGCTGGTTGGGCTTGCGGTACTGGTCGAGTCGACGGATACCCACCGACAACTGTTGCAGCATGGCCTGGGTGGTGCTGAGCAGGTCATGCCCGGCGTCGGTGAGGCTGACGCTGCGCCCGCTGCGATAGAACAGCGGCTGTTCGAGAAAGCTCTCCAGGCTGCGGATCTGCTGGCTGATCGCCGATTGGGTCAGGTGCAGTTCCTCGGCGGCCTTGTGGAAACTGCCCAGGCGGGCGGCGGCCTCGAAGCCGCGCAAGGCGTTCAGGGGTGGCCAGTGTTTGAGCATGATCGATAAGTCCTGCTAATCAGTTGTCGGCTAAATCCATCGTTTGTTGCCGCTCAAGCGACGACATAGCATGACATCCATTCCGCAGTCGCGGATTTCAGTCATAAAAAATACTTAACTGAAGGTGGATTGAGCATGCTGTGCAACGGCGATCGAAGCAGTGGTTGGATGATGCCCGCGGAGTGGGCGCCCCATGCGGCGACCTGGATGGTCTGGCCGCATAACCGTGCCTTGTGGGAAAGCACCTGGAGCGTGCGCCTGGAGCAGGTGCAGGAGGATTTCGCCCGGGTCGCCAATGCCATCGCCCGCTTCGAGCCGGTCAAGCTGGTGGTCGACCCCAGCGCCCGGGCCCGTGCCGCCGAGCTGTGCGGGGCCAATATCGAGCTGATCGAGCAGGCGGTGGATGACAGTTGGTGCCGCGATTCCGGGCCGACCTTCATCACTCACCCGCAGCACGGCCTGGCCGGGGTCAGCTGGCGCTTCAATGCCTGGGGCGGCAAGTCGGCCCACGGGCTCGACGAGAGCCTGGCCCGGCGCCTGCTCAATGGGCTCGGCGTGGATTGCTTCGGCACCTGGCTGGCCAATGAAGGCGGGGCCATCCATGTCGATGGCGAAGGCACCCTGATCACCACCGAGTCGGTGCTGCTCAATCCCAACCGCAACCCGGGGCTGGACAAGGCCGAGGCCGAAGAAATCTTCGCCCGCCTGCTGGGAATCAAGAAGACCATCTGGCTGCCGGGCGATCCGCAGTACGTCACCGGCGACATGACCGACGGCCATGTCGATGGTGTCTGCGCCTTCGCTCGTCCCGGCGTGCTGCTGGTGGACGCCACCCATGACCGCGACTCGGTGTACGCCGAGGTGGTACGGGAAAACCGCCGCGCCCTGTCCCTGGCCCGGGATGCCCAGGGGCGTTCGTTCGAGCTGATCGACCTGTATGAAGCCAGCGCGGCGGTGGACCCGGAGGCCGAAGTGTTCTGTGCTTCGTACACCAATTTCTACATCGCCAACGGCGCGATCATCATGCCGGCCTACGGCATCGAGGCCGACCGCGAGGCTGCCAGCGTGCTGGCCGGGGCTTTCCCCGGGCGCGAGGTAGTACCGGTGCGCATCGAGCACCTGGCCCATGGCGGCGGTGGCGTGCACTGCATCACCCAACAACAACCGGCCTGGCCACTGAAGGGGTAAGCACCATGACCATGCTCACTATCGCCGCGACCCAGATGCCATGCAGTTGGGACCTCGCCGCCAACCTCGACCGCGCTGAACAGCTGGTGCGCGACGCCGCCGCCCAGGGCGCCCAGGTCATCCTTCTGCAGGAGCTGTTCGCCACTCCGTATTTCTGCATCGAGCAGGATCACAAGCACCTGGCCCTGGCCGAGGAATACCGCCACAGCCGCCTGCTCCAGCGCTTCGCCGCGCTGGCCCGGGAGCTGGGCGTGGTGCTGCCGCTGAGCTGGTACGAGAAGGCCGGCAATGCCTACTTCAATTCGCTGAGCGTGGCCGATGCCGATGGCCGCCTGCTCGGGGTCTACCGCAAGACCCATATCCCCAACGCCATCGGTTACCAGGAGAAGGAATACTTCAGCCCCGGCGATACCGGTTTCCGCGTCTGGGATACCGCCTTCGGCCGTCTCGGCATCGGTATCTGCTGGGACCAGTGGTTCCCCGAGACCGCGCGCAGCCTGGCGCTGATGGGCGCCGAGGTGCTGCTGTTCCCCACTGCCATCGGTTCCGAGCCCGGCGCGGCGCAGTTCGACTCCCGCGACCACTGGCAGATGACCATGCGCGGCCACGCCGCCGCCAACCTGCTGCCGGTGGTGGCGTCCAACCGCATTGGCCGCGAGGTGGCGACCACTGACGCCGAACTGCACATGGACTTCTACGGCTCGTCCTTCATCAGCGACCACAAGGGCAAGCTGCTGGCCGAGGCCGACCGCGATACGCCCGGCGTGATCATGCGCACCCTCGACCTGGCGGCGATGCGCGCGGAGCGCCTGACCTGGGGCATCTTCCGTGACCGCCGTCCGGAAATGTACGGCGCCCTGCTGGGCCTGGATGGCAGCCGCGACGGCATCTGGCATCGCGGAGGTGCGCAATGAGCCGCCGCTGGCTGTGCGCCACGCTGCTCGGCCTGGCCGTGGGCACGGCCCAGGCCGACGATCCGGGCAAGACCCTGCGCCTGTACAACTGGTCCGACTATTTCGCCGAGGACACCCTGGCGCGCTTCACCGCCGAAACCGGGATCAAGGTGATCTACGACGTGATGGACAGCAGCGAGGTGCTGGAAGCCAAGCTGATGACTTCCGGCAGCGGCTATGACCTGATTTTCCCCGGTGACACCGTGGCCGAACGCTTGATGCGTGCCGGTGCGCTGCAAAAGCTCGATCAGTCGAAACTGGTCGCACTGGCGGATATCGAGCCGGGCCTGCAGAAACTGCGCGAGCACTACCCGCATTCGGCGGCGGCTACCGTGCCTTATACCTGGGGCAGCATCGGCCTGACCTACAACGATGAGCAGATCCGCAAGCGTGTGCCCGACGCCCCGGTGAACAGCCTCGACCTGCTGTTCAAGCCGGAGCTGGCGGCGAAGTTCGCCGACTGCGGCATTTCGGTGATCGATTCGCCGGACGAGGTGCTGGCCGTGGTGCTCAACTACCTTGGCCGTGAACCGCGCAGCGCCAAGCCCGAGGACCTGGCGGCGGCCAGCGAGCTGCTGATGAAGGTGCGGCCGTATATCCGCAAGTTCCAGTCGCAGCCGGTCACCGACCTGGTCAATGGCAACCTGTGCCTGTCCCTCGGCTACAGCGGCGACATGACCCAGGCCCAGCGCGCCGCCGATGCCGCCGGCAAGCCGGTCAGCTTCCAGTACCGCATTCCCCGCGAGGGCACCACGGTGTGGATGGACAACATGGCGATCCCGGTGGATGCCAAGCATCCGGAGTACGCCTATGCCTTCATCAACTTCGTCATGCGCCCGGAGAACATGGCGGCCATCAGCACCACCACCGGCTACCCGACGTCGAGTGCCAAGGCGCGACCGCAGGTCGACCCGAAGATGCGCGACAACCCGGATATCTATCCTGATGAAAGCGCCTTCCAGCGCCTGATTCCGGGCAAGGACATCCCGCAATCGGCCATGCGCGCGCGGATGCGTGCCTGGACCAAGTTCAAGACTGCCGGTTGATCCCGGCGGTGCAATCCAACCGAAACGAGTGAGTCAACGATGCCAACCCGCCGCCAGTTCATCCACCAGTTGTCCATTGCCGGTAGCCTCGGCCTGGCCGCCTGCGCCGGGCTGAATCCTCTGCGTGCCTTTGCCGCCAGCGAAGACGAGTGGTTCATGCCCGACGAAGGCGAGCGCCAGCGCCATGCCTGGATCGCCTTCGGCGCCCAGGAGGCGATCTGGGAGGATTTCACCGGCGATGTGCAGGAAGCCCTTGGCCGTATCGCCCGCGCCATCGCCCGCTTCCAGCCGCTGACCGTGCTGTGCCGGGCCGAGGAGCGGGAGCTGGCCGAGGAACTGTGTGGCGGCAGCAACGTGCGCTTTATCGAAACCGCGCTGGACGACATCTGGATGCGTGATATCGGCGCCAACTTCCTCGTGACCGAGGACGGCAGTGCGCTGACCGCCATGGATTTCAACTTCAACGGCTGGGGCAACAAGCAGCGCCATGCCAGTGATGCACGGATCGCCGCGCTGATGGCCCGCGAGGTCGGCGCACGTCATCGGCGCTGCGAGCTGGTGGGCGAGGGGGGCGGGATCGAAGTGGATGGCCATGGTACCGGGATCATGACCGAGAGCTGCTGGGTCAATGACAACCGCAATCCAGGCTGGAGCCGGGCCCAGGTCGAGGAGGAGCTCAAGGCGTGCCTGGGCCTGCGCAAGATCATCTGGCTGCCGGGGATTCGCGGCAAGGACATCACCGATGCCCATGTGGATTTCTATGCCCGTTTCGTTCGCCCCGGGGTGGTGGTGGCCAACCTGGATACCGACCCCGAGTCCTATGACCATGCGGTGACCCAGCGGCACCTGGAGATCCTGCGCAACGCCACCGATGCTGATGGGCGCAAGCTTGAGGTGCACTTGCTGTCGCCGCCGCTGAAGCCGCGCAAGAGCCGGTTCAGTCGGGACAACCCGGATTTCGCGGCGGGGTATATCAACTACTTCGTGATCAACGGCGCGGTGCTTATGCCGCAGTTCGGCGATGCCGGGGCGGATCGCAAGGCGCGTGGATTACTCGAAGAGCTGTACCCGGATCGTGAGGTTGTAGCGCTGGATATCGATGCCGTCGCGGCGGGTGGCGGGGGGATTCACTGTGTGACGCATCAGTTGCCTTGGGTCTAGTGTCGTTCTCTCAGGCCTCATCGCCGGCAACGCCGGCTCCCACAAGGTTCGGCGGTGTACGCAAACCTTGTGGGAGCCGGCGTTGCCGGCGATTAGGCCCGAAAGAACAACCAGGAACCCGGAACTTAATTCCCGGTTAATCACGGCTTCGGACAATGCCCGGGCAAACGCAATCCGTTTTCCCAAGCAAAGGTCTTACCCCATGTCCATGTTCAAAGCCGCAACCCTCTCCATCCTTTTCGCCCTGCCAGTCCTGGCCCATGCAGAAGGCGGCAGCGACCGGGTCGCCGAATGGCATGCGCAATTCCAGCAGGCACAACAAAAAGACGCTCCGCAGCAGGCGGTAGCCGACAAGAAAGCCCCGCAGTCGACCACCGACAAGCGCGATTCCTGATCACAGGTCGTAACGCACGCTCAGGGTGATGGTCCGCGGATCGTTCACCGAGTAATACGCCGTACTGCTCGCCGCCGAATACGCAATGCTTTGTGGATACGCGCGGTTGAGCAGGTTCTTCACCGCCAGGGTGGTGGTCCAGTGACCGTCGCCGCTGCTGTAGCTGGTGGTGGCGTTCCAGAAACTCTGCTCCGGCACTTCATAGATATCGCCATTCACCGCGTTGGCGTAGGACTTGGTCTGGAACTGCCAGTCGGTCCCCGCCACCAGCGCCCCCGGTACATCCACCGGTACCGTCCAGTTCAACCCCAGCGCCAGGTTCCAGCGCGGGGCGAAGACCATCCAGTTGCCATCCGCATCCACGCCCGGTCCTGCGGCGTTCTTGAAGTCGTCGTACTGCGCCTTGAGGTAGCCGATATTGGCCTTGAGGGTCAGGTCGCGGCTGAGCAGGGCGGTGTTTTCCAGTTCTACCCCGTAGCTGTGGGCGCTGCCGACGTTGGTGCGCAGGTTGGCGCTGATCGCCGGGTCCCAGGCGTTGGTCTGCAAGTCCTTGTAGTCGTTGTAGAACACCGCGACGTTGCTGCGCAGGCGGCCGTCCAGGTAGTCGCCCTTGAGCCCGGTTTCGTAGGTGATGACGTTTTCCGGATCGAAGCCCTGCAAGGCGGCGAGGCGGGTCGGTGCGCGGTTGTCGAAACCGCCGGCCTTGAAGCCCTTGGCCACGTAGCCGTACTGGGTCAGTGTGTCGCTCCAGGCATATTCCAGGCCCAGCTTGGGACTGAACGAAGCCCAGCTTTCGCTGGTTTCGGCCTCGAAGTTGAGGCCGGTGATGTCCCGTGCGGTGGTGATGGCGTAGTTCTTGTAGTCGAAGTTCTTGTGCTCGGCGGTGTAGCGCAGGCCGGCGGTCAGCGACAGGCGCTCGGTCAGCTTGTAGGTGCCCTGGCCGTACAGCGCGTAGCTTTCGGTATCGGTGGTGCTGTACTGGCCGCTGGCATTGACCCGGTCGGCGGCCACCGAGTAGGTCAGGCTGTCGCGTTCGGCGCGGAAGCGCTCCTTGTACAGGTAGGCGCCAAGGGTGAAGTTGAAGCGCTCGTACTCGCCGTTGAGCTGGAATTCCTGGGTGGCGTAGCGCTGCTTGTAGCGGATCAGGTTGTTCTGCGTCGGCGCGGCGTTGCCGACGTTGGCTTCGCCCGAGTTGTCGTAGTCCACCGGCTGGTCGAAGGCCGACCAGGCGGTGACCGACTTGAAGCTCAGCTCATCGTCGAAGTGATAGATCGAGCGCAGTACCGCACTGCCCTGGTCGAGGCGGTTCTTCGGGTCGAGGCTGCTGTAGGTCTTGAACTTGTCGAAGTGGCCGTTGCTCGGGTCGAAGGGCGAGTAGCTGGTGGTATCGCCGCGGTCGAAGGTGCCGGCCAGGGTCAGTTGGGTGTCCCAGGCCGAGTCCACCGGGGCCAGGCGCAGCTTGCCGCGGTAGGACTGGATATCGACGTTGTTGACGTCCTTGTGCCGGGTGCGGTTGTACACCGTGCCGTCGCGGCTCAGGCGCAGGGCCGAGAAGCTGGCGAACAGGGTGTCGTCCACCAGCGGCCCGCTGACCAGCAGGCGGCCGTTGCGCGCATCGTAGTTGCCGGCGCCGAGTTCGACGAAGGCGCGGGTCTTCTGGTCCGGGTCGCGGGTGATCACGCGGATCGCCCCGGCGGCGCTGTTGCGCCCGTACAGGGTGCCCTGCGGGCCGCGCAGGACTTCGACGCGCTCGACATCGTTGAAGTCGAGCATCGAGGAGATCGCCCGGGGGATGTACAGGTCGTCGGCGTACACGGCGACTGCGGCTTCCTGGATCGGGTCGGTCTCGCCGATGCCGCGGATGCCGTAGGTCTGTGCGCTGTAGGAGATCGACTGGCGCGACAGGGTCAGGTTCGGCACCCGGCCGGAGAGGTCGCGGATGTTGTTGATCTGCTGGTCGCGCAGGCTGTTTTCATCGAAGGCGCTGATTGCCACCGGGGTTTTCTGCAGGTTTTCCTGGCGGTGCTCGGCGGTGACGGTGACGCTGGGCAGGCGTTCGTCCTGGGCCGGTTCGGTGGCGGCGAGGGCGCTCAGGGGGAGGGACAGCAACAACGGCGGTAGGGCGTGGCGCAAGGCGGGTTTGGGCATGTTGGCTTCCTGGCTTTTTTTGGGTTCCTCCCTGAGTGGGGTCGGTCAGTAGGTTCGGTGTGGCAGGTTTTGGGCCTGCTTTGCAGGCCTTCGCGAGCAAGCTCGCTCCCACAGGACAAGGCAGATTCCGGTGGGAGCGAGCTTGCTCGCGAAGGACCGCGCAGCGGTCCCGGCTACACAAAGCTCAATGTTTGTAATCGTCGCCCTCACGATCCAGTTGGCGGATCAACGCATCCCAATGCCGCTGGATCCCCGGGCTGTTGCCATCGATAAAGGCCGCCGTCTGCTGCTTGACCTTCTCGATCGCCGCTTCCGGAGCGAACAACAGATCGGCATTGCCGCCGGCCTGCGCCGCGATCTGGATATTGCAGGCGCGCTCCAGCCCGTGCAGCTCGCGGAAGGCGTGCTCGACGCTGATTCCTCCGGTCAGCAGCCCATGGTTGCGCAGGATGAGGATATTGCTCTCGCCCAGGTGGGCGACCAGCCGCTCCTGCTCGTCCAGGTCCAGGGCCACGCCTTCGTAGGTGTGGTAGGCGACCCGGCTGTAGTAGGCCAGGGCGTGCTGCGACAGCGGCAGCAGCCCGTCGCGCTGCGCCGACACCGCCGCACCATCGCGGGTGTGGGTGTGCAGCACCGCCTTGAGGTCCGGGCGGGCACGGTGGATGGCGCTGTGGATCACGTAGCCGGCCTGGTTGATGCCCAGGTCCAGCGGGTCGTCGATGATGGTGCCGTTGACGTCCACCTTGACCAGGTTGGACGCGGTGATTTCATCGAACAGCAAACCGAAGGCATTGATCAGGAAATGCTCGTCCGGCCCCGGCACCCGCGCCGAGAAGTGCGTGTAGATATGGTCGGTCCAGCGAAACAGCGCGGCCAGGCGGTAGGCGGCGGCGAGCTTGACGCGCACCTCCCATTCTTCGGCGCTGACCCGCTGGCGCACGTTGCTGGAGTCGGATGAGACGGGGAGAACGGATACGGCAGTCATTGCGCTACTCCTTGGAATTCGTAGGGAAGATCAGTAGCCACGCTGGTGATCCACCAGGTTGCGCAGCGGTTGGCCCTGGTGATAGCGGCGGAAGTTTTCGACGAAATCCACGGCGAAGTCGCGGACCCCATCGGTGGACAGCGCGCAGGTATGCGGCGAGATGAACACCCGTGGATCGCTGTACAGCGGATGGCCCGCCGGCAGCGGCTCGGGCTCGGTGACATCCAGGGTCGCCCGGCCGATCAGCCCGGCGTCGAGGGCTTCGAGCAGCGCTTGCTGATCGAGCAGGCCGCCGCGGGCGATATTGATCAGGTGCAGGCCGGGCTTGGCGTGGGCCAGCACCTCGCGGTCGATCAGGCCACGGGTCTGTGCGGTCAGCGGCGCGGCCAGCACCAGATGATCGGATTCGGCGAACAGTTGCTGGAGATCGGCCACCGCTTCCACCGCTACGCCTCCGGCGTCCAGCACCTGGCCGGGACGGCCCAGGGCGATCACCCGCAGGCCGAGGGCATTGGCCTTGGTCGCCAGGCTCTTGCCGATGCTGCCCAGGCCGAGAATGCCGAGGGTCTTGCCGCGCACCGGCTGCAACGAGCTGAAGCTCCAGTCATCGTCCTTGACCCAGATATCCGGCAGGCGCTTGGCCGCCGAGAAGATCGCCGCCAGGGCGAACTCGGCGACCTGCTCGGCATTGCTGCCCTTGCCGCTGGTTACCGGCGGGCCCTGGAACAGCCAGTCCGGGTAGAAATCGATACCGGACGACAGCAGCTGCACCCAGCGCAGCGACCAGGGCCAGCCGCGCGGTGCCTCGTCGACCCGGCGCCCGCGGACGTTGACCGGGCGCAGGATCACCACGTCGGCGCGTTCGGCATTGAACTGCTCCGGGCTCAGGTCCAGCACCCGATGCCCCGGCAACTGCTGGCGAATGAATTCGTTGGCCTGCGGATCCAGCTGGCTGGCGATCACACTGATGGCGCTCATGGGGTGACTCCTGCGTCGAGGGCGGCGCGACCGGTGCCATGGAACACCACATCGTCCTGGGGGGTATGGATGCGGCTGCACAGCACGTCGCGGTAATGCCGCTCCAGCGGGTTGTGCCGCGACAGGCCGGGGTTGCCGGTGGCCTCGATGGCCAGCTCCACCGCCTGGATGGCGTTCTGCGTGACCTGCTGCTTGAGCTGCCCGGCGTTTTGCGCGGACACCAGGCCGGCTGCGGCGGCGTCGAGCAGGGTGCGGTTGCTGAACAGCAGGGTATCGATGCGCCCGACCCGCTCCTGGAAGCGCGGCAGGCTGGCCAGGGGCTGGCCGAGGTTGGACGGGGTGCGCTCGCGCAGGAAGCCCACCAGCCAGTCGCGAGCGGCCTGGGCCACGGCGTCGTAGATGCTCGACAGCAGCACCGCCATCCACACCAGACCCTCGCCATCCAGCTCGGCGCGTGGGGCACTGGCCGGGCTCACGGCGACGGCATGGTCCAGCGGCAGCAGCACATTGTCGAACTCGACCCGATGGCTGCATGTGGCGCGCATGCCGAGGTGGTCCCACTCCTCGACGATGCTGATCCCGGGGCTGTCCTTGTGCACCAGGAAGCCGCCCACCAGCGGATCGACATCATCGCTGCGCGCCCACACCAGGTACCACTCCAGGCCATGGCTGCCGGTGGAGTAGAGCTTGGTCCCGGACAGGCGCCAGCCCTCGGCGGTGCGTCGTGCGGTGGTGGCCGGCAGGCCGCCGCGGGCCGGGGTGCCCAGTTCCGGTTCGACGCGGAAGGCATTGATCAATGCGCCTTTCTCCACCGCTTCGCGGGCCAGGCGCTCACGCAGGTACAGCGGCCAGCGCTGGTCGTCCTGCAGGCGGAAATGCTGCAGGTACTGCATCACCAGGATCAGCGCGGTGGAGGGCTCGCCCTTGGCCACGGCGGCGATCACTTTGCGCGCGGTGGGCAGGTCGGCGCCGCCGCCACCCAGGTTTTTCGGCACGGTCAGGCCGAGCAGGCCATGGCGTTGCAGCACGGCGAAGTTGGCGGCGGGAAATTCGCCGCTGCGGTCGAACCCGGCGGCGCTGGCGGCTAGTTCGCGGGTGATGTTCGCAAGGACCGGCTCCAGGTCCTGAGGGGGCACCGACGGCGTCGGCCGGTGCAGCGGAACGGTATTGGCGGAAGACTGGCTCATCAGGCACTCATTGCATAAGACGGCAGGGCTTATGACCGTATGCGTGGTGAGTGGCGCTGTAAAATTCTTTCTGGTTCTAAGCTAATCGCGGATATGAAAAGTTGTTCGCATATTAGGTTATGACCAAAATGCATTTCACTGATTATTCTCGACTCGCTACAGTCGCCTCACATTCCGCGTCGTACAGCGGATGGAACCCGGAACCTGACAACAGGCTGAGATCCAGCCTTGAGGAGCGTCGCGATGATCCCCTTCACCCGAATCCTGGCCCTGGGCGCCGCCTTGCTGCTGGCCAGCCCGAGCTTCGCCGCCGAACGCGTCGAACTGCGCATCGGCGACCAGAAGGGCAATATGCGCGCCCAGCTGGAAGCCGCCGATGGCCTCAAGGACCTGCCCTATGACATCCGCTGGGCCGAATTCCCCGCCGCTGCACCGCTTGCCGAAGCGCTGAACGCCGGGGCCATCGATGCCGGGATCATCGGCGACGCGCCGCTGCTGTTTGCCCTGGCGTCCGGGGCCCAGGTCAAGGCCATCGCCGTGGACAAGTCCGATGCCTATGGCACCGCCGTGCTGGTACGGCCGGACTCACCGCTGCAAAACGCCGCGGACCTCAAGGGCAAGCGCATCGCCACCGGGCGCGGCTCCATCGGCCACCACATAGCCTTGAAAGCCCTGGTCAGCGCCGGCCTCAGCGAGAAGGACGTGGAGTTCCGCTTCCTCGGCCCGGTGGATGCCAAGGTGGCCCTGGCCAATGGCTCGGTGGATGCCTGGGCCACTTGGGAACCCTACACCGCACTGGCCGAGCTGAGCGGGCAGGGCCGGGTGCTGGTCAATGGCCGTGGCCTGTCCAGCGGCAACAGCTTTCTTGCCGCCACCGACAAGGCCCTGGCCGATCCGGCGCGCCGCGCCGCCCTGCAGGATTACCTGACGCGCCTGGCCAAGGCGCAGGACTGGGCCAACCACAACCTCGACAGCTACTCGAAGACCCTGGCGCAGATCATCGGCTTCCCGGTGGAAGCGGCGCGCCTGCAATTCGAGCGCCGGCAACTGCGCTGGCAGGCGGTGGACGGCAAAACCATCGCTGAACAACAGGAAACCGCCGACTTCTACCAGGCCCACGGCCTGATCGCCTCGCGCCTCGACGTGGCCCCGACCTTCGCCAGCGGCTTCGTTCTGCCGGCCACCGCACAACTGACCAAGACCCCCTGATCCCGGAGCCTCGCCGCCATGATTCCGTTCAAACGCATTTACCAACTGGCCGCTGCCGTGGTGCTGGGTGCCAGCCTCGCCGGGACCGCCAGCGCTGAGACCCTGCGCATCGGCTACCAGAAGTCCTCGACCCTGCTGACCCTGCTCAAGGCCCAGGGCAACCTGGAGAAGGAACTGAAGGCCCAGGGCATCGACGTGACCTGGCATGAGTTCGCCAGCGGCCTGCCGCTGCTGGAGGCGCTGAACCTGGGCAATGTCGACGTGTCGGCGGATGTCGCCGATACCGTGCCGGTATTCGCCCAGGCGGCCGGGGCGAAACTGACCTATTTCGCCCGCGAGACCCCGTCGCCCCTGGCCCAGGCCATCCTGGTCCCGGCCGATTCACCGCTGAAAAGCCTGGCCGACCTCAAGGGCAAGAAGGTTGCCGTGACCAAGGCCGCCGGCAGCCACTACCTGCTGATCCAGGCCCTGGCCAAGGCCGGATTGAACTTCAGTGACATCCAGCCGGCCTACCTGATTCCGGCCGACGGTCGCGCCGCCTTCGAAAACCGCAAGGTCGACGCCTGGGTGACCTGGGATCCGTTCGTCGCCAGCGCCCAGCGCCAGCAGCATGCGCGGGTGCTCAGCGATGGCCAGGGGCTGTCCAGCTACCAGCGCTACTACCTGGCCTCCAGCGACTACGCCAAGGCCCATCCGCAGGTGCTGAACACCCTGTATCGCGCCCTGAGCGGTGCCGGCAAGTGGATCAAGGCCAACCCCAGCGACGCGGCCAAGGTGCTCGGGCCGCTGTGGGGCAACCTCGATGTCGCGACGGTCGAGCAAGCCAACGGCCGACGCAGTTATGATGTGCAACCGGTGCAGGCCGACAACCTCGCCGAGCAGCAGCAGATTGCCGATGTGTTCTTTGCCCAGGGCCTGTTGCCGCGCAAGATCGATGCCAGCGCCGTGGAGCTGTTCAAGCCCGTCGCGCGCTGATGCTGTAACCGAATACAGGCCGCCGCTGCCGTTCGGGTAGCGGCGGCCTTAGCCGTTTCGAAAAAGGAGTGCTTCATGGAAAAGCGTCAACTCGGCAACAGTGGAATCCAGGTCAGCGCCATCGCCCTCGGCACCATGACCTGGGGCGAGCAGAACAGCGAGTCCGAGGCCTTCGAACAGCTCCAGGTGGCCCGCGAGGCCGGGGTCAACTTCATCGACACCGCGGAGATGTACCCGGTACCGCCGATCGCAAAAACCTACGGTGAGACCGAGCGCATCATCGGCAACTACTTCGCCCGTTTCGGCGGTCGCGACAACTGGGTACTGGCGAGCAAGGTGGCCGGTCCGCACCGCATCGACCATATCCGCAACGGCGATGCCCGCCTGAACCGGGCCAATATCACCGCGGCCCTGGAAGACAGCCTCAAGCGCCTGCAAACCGATTATCTCGACCTCTACCAACTGCACTGGCCGGACCGCCAGACCAACTTCTTCGGCCAGCTGGGCTACGTGCATGACGCCAGCGACGAAGCCACCGCCATCGAGGACACCCTCGAAGTGCTGGACGACCTGGTCAAGGCCGGCAAGATCCGCCAGATCGGGCTGTCCAACGAGACCCCATGGGGCGTGCACCGCTTCCTGCACCTGGCCGAAACCCGGGGCTGGCCGCGGGCAGTGTCGATCCAGAACCCCTACAGCCTGCTCAACCGCAGCTACGAAGTGGGCCTGGCGGAAATCTCGATTCGCGAGAAGATCGGCCTGCTGGCCTATTCGCCGCTGGCCTTCGGTGTGCTGTCGGGCAAGTACCTGAACGGCGCGCAACCGCCGAAGGGCCGCCTGACCCTGTTCGATAGCTTCCAGCGCTACAACAACCCGCAGGTGGAAAAGGCCACCCAGGGTTACGTCGCCCTGGCCAAGGCCCATGGCGTAGACCCGGCGCAACTGGCCCTGGCCTATGTCACCAGCCGGCCGTTCGTGACCAGCAACATCATCGGCGCCACCACCCTGGAGCAGTTGCACAGCAACCTGGGCAGTGTCGAGGTCAAGCTGACCGAGGAACTGCTGCAGGGGATCGAGGCGATCCATGTGCAGCAGCCGAATCCGGCGCCTTGAGGTGCAGGTTCGTGTAGTCACTGCATGACCCTGTGGGAGCGGGTTCACCCGCGATTACGCTAGTGGGCCCAC